>JAUZEY010000429.1 GCA_030838785.1 Actinomycetota bacterium
CATCGAGGAGGCGGCCGTCCCGCTGCGGATCACGGCCACCGACTTCGAGGAGGGCCGATCGGTCGTGCTCGACTCCGGCTCCGTCGTCGACGCCGTGCTGGCCAGCACCGCGCTCCCGGGCATCTTACCCCCGCACCAGATCGGTGACTGTTTCGATCTCGACGGCGCCGTGTCGGACCAGCTCCCCCTCAAGGTCGCCATCGACGCCGGCGTCGACACCATCTACGTCATGGCCGTCAGCGTGCCGAGCCCGCCGCCCGGCCGCCGCTCGCCGGGCGGGATCCTCCGGCACTCCGTGACCATCCTGCTCTTTCCCCGTATCCGGCTCGACGCCCTCGGCCTGCCCGGCGAGCACGCCAAGCTCCGCATCGTGCAGGTGCCGTCGGTGAAAACGCAGGTGTCGCTGTGGGACATGTCCCGCCACGGCGAGCTCATCGACACGGCCTACGAGGCGACGGCTGAGTTCCTGGCCGCGGAACAGGCCGAGGAACACCCCGACGGGCACCGCATCGACGTCGCCACCGTCCCCGAGATGGAGGTGGAGACGCAGGTTCCCGAGGAGATGGCGCAGGAGAACGAGGCCCGATCCGCCGGCCCGCCCGGCTAAGCCCGGCGCAGGGCGTCGGCGATGGCGGCCGCCACCGGACTCTCCTCCAGTTCCTCCAGGGGGACGGGCAGGGCCATCGACCAGTTGGGACGCTCGTCGACGGTGCCGGGGACGTTGGGCCGTTCCTCGACCACGGCCGCGTCGTCGAGGGTGGCGGTGAGGATCATCGACGGCGCCTGGGCCAGCAGCCGGTGGGTGTTGACGACGACCTCGGCCGGGTCGGCGTCGTCGGGCGAGCCGCTCCAACGGCTGAGCTTCTCCCGGATGGCCCGGGCCCCCTCCTCGTAGGGCTCGAGGCCGAGGGCTCGGCTCTCGGCGAGGTCGGCGCCCGTCCACATCCCGGCGATGGTCGGCAGGTCGTGGGTGGTGACCGCGGCCAGCGCCTGGACGGGGAACTCCGGCGGGCGCTGCGGCTCGAACCACAGGAGCCGGTAGGAGAGGACGCCCCGGTCGTGGAGCTCGTGGCGGACGAAGTCCTCCACCGTGCCGAGGTCCTCGCCGACGACATAGGCGCCGGCCCGGTGGCTCTCCAGCGCCAGGATGTCGAGCATCTCCTCATACCGGTAGCGGACGTAGGCCCCGTCGGCCGCGCTGGCCCCGACCGGGATCCACCACAGGCGGAACAGTCCCATGACGTGGTCGACCCGGATCCCGCCCGCGGCCCGCAGTCCGGCCCGCACGGTGCGGATCCAGGGGTCGTAGCCATCCAGGCGTAGGCGCCAGGGGTCGAACGGGGGGAGGCTCCAGTCCTGGCCCCGGGTGTTGAAGTCGTCGGGTGGGGCGCCGACGCGCATCCCCAGCGCCATCGTGTCCTGCCACAGCCAGGCGTCGGCGCCGCCGGGGTCGACGCCGACGGCGAGGTCCTGCATGAGGTCGAGGCCGGCGCCGGCCGCGGCCAGCTGGGACTCGGTCAGCCACTGCAGCCAGGAGTGGAACCCGACCCGATCCTCGTGCTCAGTGGCGAAGCGGGCCACGGCCGGCGAGTCGGGCCGTCGGTACTCCTCGGGCCAGTCGGCCCAGGCGCTGGCGAAGCGCTCGGCCAGGGCGCAGTGGGTGGCGAAACCGGTGAGGGCCTCGCCCTGCTCGGCCCGGAAGGCGTCGAAGGCGGGGTCGCCGCCGGCGGCGGTGAACCGCCGCCAGAGATGTTCCAACGCGGTGCTCTTCAGCTTCCACACCCGGGCCCGGTCGATGCGGCGATCGGCGTTCAGAGCCCGGCCTTCGGCGGCCAGGGCGGCGAGGTCGAACGCTCCGTCGCCGGTGTCGCTCGCGCCCGGCAGTTCCTCGACCCGGAGGTAGAGCGGGTTCCGGAAGCAGCGGCTCGACGGGTAGTACGGGCTGGCGTGGGGGAAGTCGGGCACCGTGGCGTGCAGCGGGTTCACCAGGCACATGCCCGCTCCGAGGCGCCGCGACCACCGGGCCAGGCGGCGGAGGTCGGCGAGGTCACCCATCCCCCACGACTCCCGGGACCGGGTGGCGTAGAGCTGCGCCGCCCAGCCCCAGGTGCGCAGGTCGGGCGGGAGGTGGCACCGGCCGGGGGACACGATCAGCAGGCGCTCCCAGCCGTCGCCGGCCCGGCGGAGCCGGTGGTAGCCGAGGGGCAGGTCGGGCGGGAGACCGGCGCCAGAGTCGAGGGAGATCGTGGCGCCGTCCTCGGTGTGGAGCTCCCAGGGCCCGCCGGCGGTGGCCTCGGCCGGGGCCCGGCCGGGGCGGAAGGCCACGACCGGGTCGTCGTGGGCCGACGTGCCGGGCGGGGCCGGGCCGCCGTCAGGGTCGTCACCGGCGCCGGCGGCCGGAACCTCGGGGACACCCATCGCCTGGCGGATGGCGGTCAGCGTTCCGGGCGACACCTCGCGCCAACGGCCGGCGACGTCGTGGTAGCCCATGGAGATACCCCAGTCGTGCATGCCGCTCTCTCTACCCCAGCTCCCCGGTTCGCGCGTCCCGTTCCGGCAGAAGTACGTGGGGATTCAGGATCCCGTCGGGGTCGAGCGCCCGCTTGATGGCCCGGAAGACGTCGATCTCGGCCGGGCTGCGGTTGAGGTGGAGCCACGGCCGCTTGGCGGTCCCGATGCCGTGCTCGGAGCTGATGCTGCCGCCGCGCCCGGCCACGAGCCGCAGCACGGCGTCTTCGACCGCCGCCGCTTCGGTACCGGGCCGCGGACCCGGTTCGTGGACGCCGAGGACGTTCACGTGGACGTTGCCGTCGCCGGCGTGGCCGAACAGGACACAGCGGGCGGCGGGCGCCACCCGGCCGACAGCCGCCGGCGCGTCCGCCAGGAAACCGGCCAGCTCGCCGGCCGGCAGCGTCACGTCGAGCTTGACCGGCACCCCGGCGGCGTTGATGGCCTCGGTGTGCGCCTCCCGGTAACGCCACAGCCGAGCTCGGCCGGCCGGCTCGGCCTCGACGGCGCCGGCGGGCGCCCGGTCCCCGACGACCTCGATGACGGCGGCGGCCAGCTCCTCGGTCGGGTCGGAGACGCCGGCCCCCTCGACCAGCAGATAGACGGGGTCGAGGCGGCCGAAGGGGGGCGGGATCCCGAGATGGCCGCAGACCAGCCGGAGACCGTCGGCCAGGAAGAGCTCGGCCGCTTCCAGGAGATCCGGTAGCCGGCGGCGGAGGCCGACCAGCGCTTCGAGGGCCGCGTCGGGATCGGCGAAGGCCAGGAGGCCCGTCGTCCGGTGCGCGAGGCGGGGGACGAGCCGCAGCCGCACCCGGGTCACCACCGCCAGGGTCCCTTCGCTACCGGCGAGGAGGCCGGCGAGGTCGTAGCCGGTGTTGTCCTTGGTCAGACCGCCGAGGTGCGACACGACCCGCCCGTCGGCCAGGACGGCTTCGACGCCGGCCGTCTGGGCCCGCATGCCGCCGTAGCGGAGCATGCGCAGCCCGCCGGCGTTGGTGGCCACCATCCCCCCCACGGTGGCGGACTGGCGGGCGGCGAGATCGACCCCGAAGGCCAGCCCGACCCGGGCCGCGGCGTCGTCGACGGCCGCCGCCGTGGCCCCGGCTCCCACGGTGACCTGGCCGGCGGCGACGTCCACCTCGTCGATGGCGTCAAGCCGCCGCAGGCTCACCACCACCTCGCCGTGGAGGGGCACCCCGCCGCCGACGAGGCCGGTGTTGCCGCCCTGGGGCACGACCGCCCGCCCCGCCTCATGGAGGAGGGCCATGACCGCCGCCACCTCGCCGGCGCTGCCGGGCCGCACCACCGCTGGCGCCCGTCCGGTGAAGCGGCCAGTCCAGTCGGTCTCGTAGGAGGCGGTCAGCTCCGGGTCGACGAGCACGTGGGAGGGCCCGACGACGTCGGCCAGGGAGGTGAGGAGCCGGTTCATGAGGGCGCCATTGTCGCGGAGCCCGGGTGCGTCCCGACCCGTCCGGACGTGGTTGGCTCTGCCCCATGACCACCAAGCCGTTGGACGGGCTCAAGGTCGTCGACACGGCAACCCTGCTGGCCGGGCCGCTCATCGCCACGCTGCTCGGCGACTACGGCGCCGACGTGGTGAAGGTCGAACACCCGAAGGGCGACGCCCTCCGCAGCTTCGGGTGGGTGAAGGACGGCGTGTCGTTGTGGTGGCTGTTCGTCAACCGCAACAAAGCCTGCGTGTCGCTCAGCCTGAGCGACCCGGCCGGCGCCGGGGTCCTGAAGGAGCTCGTCGCCGACGCCGACGTCCTGGTGGAGAACTTCCGGCCCGGCACGATGGAGCGCTGGGGCCTCGGCTGGGAGGAGCTCAGCGCCATCAATCCCCGGCTCGTGATGGTCAGGGTCACCGGCTTCGGGCAGACCGGTCCCTACTCGGGCCGGCCCGGCTACGGAACGCTGGCCGAGTCGATGAGCGGCTTCGCCCACCTCAACGGCTACCCCGACGGCCCGCCGACGCTCCCGCCGCTGGCGCTGGCCGACGGCGTGGCCGCCTGCGTCGGGGCCTTCGCCACCCTGGCCGCCCTCCGCCACCGCGACGCCACCGGGGCCGGCCAGGTCATCGACCAGGCCATCTACGAGCCGCTGTTCTGGATGTTCGGTACCCAGGCGCTGGCCTACGACCAGCTCGACCTGATCCCGGGCCGGACGGGAAACCGCACCCCGATGACGGTTCCCCGCAACAGTTTCCAGGCCGCCGACGGGCGGTGGTTCGGGCTGTCAGGGGCGTCGCAGTCGGTGGCCGAGCGCGTGGTACGCCTCGTCGACCGATCCGACCTGGTGGAGCAGGACTGGTTCGCTGATCACACCGGCCGTCTCGCCCACCAGGACGAGGTGGAGGACGCCATCGCCGTCTGGGTGGCCAAGCGCTCCAGCGAGGAGGTCACCGCCGCCTTCGAGGCGGTGGGGGCGGCCATCGCCCCGATGTACACGATCGCCGACATCATGGCCGACCCCCACTACGCCGCCCGGGAGGTCATCCCGACCGTGGAGCACGAGACCCTGGGCCCGGTCAGGGTGCCGGGCGTCGTGTCGCGGCTGATGGCCACCCCGGGCGCCGTCCGCCATCTCGGCCGGGCGCCCGGGGCCGACAACGAGGCGATCTTCGGCGGGCGGCTCGGACATTCCAGGGCTGAAATCGCCATCTGGCGGGAAGCGGGGACCGTATAGCAGGGCTTCGGGTTGCCACGCGGGTGTAGGAACTGGCAGGGAATGGGAATAGGACGGGAACCATGGTCTTGAACGGGACCACGAGGAGCGGGCTGATGTCGGGCGAAGACCACGAGCCGATGGAGCGCGAGGACGAGATGGGAAGGGGAGGAGACGTGCGCCTGGTCGTTCCGGCGGCCCCGGAGTACCTGCGGCTGGTGCGGCTCACCGCCGCCGGCCTGGCCAGTCGCCTCGGCTTCACCTTCGACGAGGTGGAGGACCTGCGCATCGCCGTCGACGAGCTGTGCTTCCACCTCCTCGGCGACGTCGACGAGAACGGGGACGGCCAGGTAGGCGAAGCGCGCACCATGGACCTCACGTACTCGGCCGCGGCCGACTCCATCACCATCACCGGCCGGACCGGCGCCAGCGGGGCCGTGCCGGAGCCGTCGGAGCTGTCGGAACAGATCCTCGACGCCCTCGTCGACGAGCACGAGGTCGGGAGCGACGGCGGAATGGTCATGTTCCGCCTGAAGAAGCAGCGCGAGTCGTAGCCGATGGCCTTCGAAGCAACCGATCGTCACGAGCTGCGGAGCAAGCTCGAGGAGTACGCCCGGACGGGCGACAAGGTGCTGCGGGACGAGATCGTGGGTTCCCAGGTCGGCCTGGCCGAGTACCTCGCCCGCCGGTTCAAGAACCGTGGCGAGCCGATCGAGGACCTCATCCAGGTCGCCCTGCTCGGGCTCCTCAAGGCGGTCGAGCGGTTCGATCCCAGCCGGGGACTCGAGTTCTCGACCTTCGCCACGCCGACCATCGTCGGGGAGCTGAAGCGCCACTTCCGGGACAAGGGCTGGGCCGTGCGGGTACCACGGCGGGTCCAGGAGCTGCACCTGCGGATGGGCTCGGTGGTCAACAACCTGTCGCAGGAGCTCGGCCGGTCCCCCACCATCCCCGAGATCGCCGCCCGGGCCGAGGTGTCGATCGACGAGGTCCTCGAAGCGATGGAGGCCGGGCGGGCCTACCGGTTCAGCTCCATCGACGCCCCCGCCAACGACGACGAGGACCGCGCCGCCAGCCCGGCCGCGGCCCAGCTCGGCGAGGACGACGACGGTCTCGAGGAGGTGGAGCAGCGGATGCTCCTCTCCCCGCTGATCGCCTCGCTCCCGAAGCGGGAGCAGATGATCATCCACCTCCGCTTCTTCCGGGGCATGACCCAGTCGGAGATCGCCGCCCGGCTCGGGATCAGCCAGATGCACGTCTCCCGCCTGCTGGCCCGGAGTCTGGTCCAGCTGCGGGACAGGGCCGGAGCCGAGGCCGCCCCCGGTTAGGGGCACATCCGGTCCGGGTACCTCTGGAGGGGGGAACTCGGAACCCGACAAGGAGAGAGAACATGGGCTCGAATATGGACGAGGCGAAGGGCCGGATGAAGGAAGCTGCGGGCGACCTCACCGACGACGACGACCTGAAGCGGGAAGGCAAGGCCGACCAGATGGGCGCCACCATCAAGGAGAAGGCCGGCAAGGTCGTCGACAAGGCGAAGGACGTCATCAACAAGGACCACTG
>JAUZEY010000436.1 GCA_030838785.1 Actinomycetota bacterium
GCCGGCCTGGTGGCCTGGGCGCTCCTGGCGGCGTCGGTGCTGTGGGGCCTGGCGCTGTCGACGAAAGTCCTCAGTCCCAAGGTCCGGCCCAACTGGATCCTCGACCTGCACCGCTGGCTGGGCGGTCTCGCCCTCACCTTCACCGGCGTGCATGTCGGTGCGCTCCTCCTCGACACCTACGTCCACTTCGGCCTGGTGTCGGTGCTGGTCCCCTTCGCCACCTCGTGGCACCCCGCCGCCGTCGCCTGGGGGGTCGTCTCCCTCTACCTGCTGCTGGCGGTGGAGGTCACCTCCCTGCTCAAGTCCCGCATCCCGAAGTCGGTGTGGCGCAAGACCCACTTCGCCAGCTTCCTGCTCTTCGTGACGTCGACCGTCCACGGCCTGACCGCCGGCAGCGACACGGGGGCGACCATGCTCCGCATCGGCGTCCTCATGACCGGGGCCCTCTTCGCCGGCCTGACCGCCGCCCGCCTCGTCGAAGCCGCCACCCCGACCCCCAACCCCCGCCCCCGCCCCGCCCCCCGGCCGAACCCCCGTCCGACCTCCGGCCCGGCCGCCCCCCTCGACCGCACCCGCTCCCGCTGACCGACCCGCCCGGGTCTGGGGACGTTTCGTCCCGCTTTTCCGGCACAAATCGTCCCCAGACCGGGCGGATCCCCCCGGTCCGCCGGTCACCCGCCCGAGGGTACGGCCCGGTCAGCTGCCGTGGCTGCGGGTGTGCGCCGAGCCGCCGGCGCTGCCGGGGGTGGCCGAGAAGCCGCCACCGGAGAAGCCCCGGGAGAACGGGTTCGTGGTCCCCGCGGCGTCGGTGCCCGACGAGGAGCCGCCCGAGCTGCTCCCGAAGGTGCCCGGGCCGAGGTCGGGGCGGAGGCCGGGGTCGATCCCGGTGGCGGAACCGTCGCCGGCGGTGCTGAGCGTGGAGGTCGGCTGCGCATCGCCGTGGAGGCCGACGGCGGCCAGGATGGCCAGGAAGGCGACGACGCTGCCCCCGCCCACGACGGCCCGGGTGCGGGCGGCGGCCGCGGCCCGGCGGGCCCGCCGGGCCGGAGCCGTGCTCACCGGCCGGGGGCCCGCCGGCGCAGCCGAGGGCGTCTCGAAGTGCGGGAACCAGGGGCTTGACGTCGCCGACGGCGGTGCCGGGGCCATAGGCCGGGGCACAGCCGGCACAGCCGTCGACGACGGGTCGATCACCGGCCCCGACCCGGAGGTCGGCGGGGACGGCGGGAGCTCGGGGTTGAGGTCGGGCATCGGTGCTCCTGACGGGGTGACTCCAGCATCGGGCCGGCGGCTGAGAGGCGCCTCGTAGGAACCTGGGAAACAGCTGCGACCCGGTCCCGGCCGATCAGGCAGGGCGCAGGGCGACGATCTGTCCGACGTTGGGATGGGCGACCGTGGCCTGGGCTGTCCTCGTTCCCGTCGCTCCGGCCGCGGGCTGGGAGAGGTCCGAGCCTTCCCAGGTGGCGTGGAGACTTCCCGCCGAGGACACCGCTTCGCCCCGTTCCACCATGCCGGTGGGAGGGGTGATGGCGTTGCCGCCGCCGATGCCGAAGAGGCCGACGATCTCGTCACCGGCGGTCGTGGTGCTGATCGAGGGGGCGGTGATCGCGGTCGAGGCCGTCGTGGTCACCTGCCCGCCGTGGACGTCGACGGGTGCGGCGGTGTTCACCCCCGCATAGTCCAGGATGCCGCCGGCCGCCGGCACCGAACCGGAGAAGTTCCACGTCCATGACGAGGGGTCGCCGGCGCCCGCCACCCGGACGTACACCGCCTGCAGGACGTAGTTGGCGTCGTCGCGCCGGACCAGCGTCCAGCCCGGCGGGGGCGTGATCGTCGCGCTCCCCCGCACGACCACCGCCGCCACCATCACGTCCCCCGCCACGGCACCGGCCGGTTCCGCCAGGCTGAGCGTGGTGCTCGTCGGGTTCTGGCCCGACGACGCACCGCGGAACGTGATCCCGCCACCACCGCCGCCGCCCCCGCCGCCCCCGCCGGTCGGCGTGACGGTGACGGTGGCTGTCGCCGGGTCGGACGTCGACGTGCCGTCGCTGACCTGGTAGGTGAAGGTGTCGGTGCCGGTGAACCCGGCGTCGGGGGTGTAGGTCACGACGGCGGTGTCACGGTTCGGGGCACCGCCCGTGCACGGCTGGTCGTTCACCGCCGAGAGCAGGCCGTGCTGCGCCGTTGCCGTGACGGCGAAGCCGAGCTCGCAGGTCTCCACGTCGGAACCGGCCAGCGTGACCGGCACAGTGTTCCCCGCCGGCGTCGTGGCGGACACCGCCGACGCGGTCGGGCGGTTGGTGACCCCGGCGGAGGTGATCGTGAACGAGTCGGTGAAGCTCCCCCGGGCCGAACGGACGAACTGGGCGGAGATCTGGTCGGCCGAGACCTGGTACTTGACGAACCCGTTGGTCGGATTCGAGTTCCCGCCCATGAGCTTGGCGAAGTACGGGCCGTCGCTGTCGGACGGGCTGGCGCTCGACAGGCTTTCGCCGCCGGTCCCGGCGATGACGATGACCGGCCCGGCGCCCTTGCTGTAGACACCGTCGGCGCCGTCGTCGACGACGCAGCCCGGCTTGAACGATCCGGGGGTCACCGCGGCGCAGGTCGCCCCGAGGGCGAGCTGCTTGCCGCGCTGATAGGTGTGCTCGTGCCCCTGGAGTACGAGGTCGACCTTCTTGCCCACCAGGAGGTTCAGCAGGTCCGTCCCGATGGTGCACGACATGCTCCCGGCGCTGAGGCACACCTCGTGCATCCCGACGACGACCCACCGGATGCCGCTCGTCCGGGCGGCGTCGATGGCGTTGGCCAACCAGGTGTAGTGGGCGCTCCCCTTGGTGTAGCTGTACTGACTCTCACCGGGGAAGGACAGGGCCGGCGAGATCATGATGAACCGGGCCAGCGGCGCAGCCGTCGGGTAGTCGACGAAATACTCCTTGCCGTAGCTGCCGGTGACGTTGCCGACCCGGTCCGGCAGACACGCGGCGTAGTTCTGAACCAGGCCGTGGGGACCGTTGTCCTCGTGATTGCCGGAGACAAGCTCGAACGGGTAGCCGGACCCGACCCTGGTCGTGACGAAGTTGCACCAGGCCGACTCCGGGGTCACCTCGTTGTAACTGAGGTCACCAACGGCGAAGAAGAGGTCGGTTCCGGATCCGGCCAGTGCCGTGAGGGTGGCGGCGCTGTTGGCGTTCGCGCCGAAGTCGCCCGCCGCTCCAAACGTGA
Organism: Actinomycetota bacterium; assembly: GCA_030838785.1. GTDB lineage: Bacteria > Actinomycetota > Acidimicrobiia > IMCC26256 > BP-133 > BP-133. The sequence continues at coordinate 3,223 of JAUZEY010000436.1, forward strand.
ACGAGGTCGCGGTGGCGGCCTGCGCCGGGGCGGCCCCGCCGGTGGCCAACGTCGAGGCGATCAGGAGGAGAACGACGGTGATGAACCGGCGTCGGGCTTTCGGCATGGGCCTTCACTTCGGCCGCCTTGGAACGCATTCCTCCCTCTTGAACCCGTTTCCGTGGGAAATATCCGACAGGTCGTATTTCGGAAAGGGACGAACCCGAATGCTTGGCACACAGGGGACTTGTCCTCCGAAAGCAGATCGAAAACCACATATCGCAGCCGCGCCGATCAGCACCAATCACCGGCGGGGCCGGGCGCGACGCGGCCCGGCTCCGGGAGGGAAGCCGGGCCGCCGTCGCCGCAGGGGGTTGCAATCTAGTTCGTGGTCGTCCCGGTGGTCCCGGTGCCGTTCTGCCGGTTGCGGCCGCCGAAGCCGCCGCCGCCCGGGCCGCCGGCGCCGCCGGCCGGGTTGATGGTGATGGTCTGGGCGGTGGTCTTGCCGTTGGCCGTCGTGCCCCGCACGGCGATCGTGGTGCCGCTGGTCAGCTCGGAGAGCGAACCCGCCACCGTCTTCGTGATCGTCGTCCCTGCCGGCACGACCACGGTGGCGGTCGTCCCGTCGGCTTGCGTCACGGTGACCGTGTCGCCGGCGACCTTCGTGACCGTCCCGAAGACGCCGCCGCCGCCGAACCGGCCGGCCCCGCCGGCCGCGCCGTTGGCCCCGTTGGCGCCGTTGGCCCCGTTTGCGCCGTTGGCCCGGTTGCCTATGGCGCCGGCCTGGGTCGTCGTCGACGGGGTCTTCTTCATGGCCGCCCCCCCGGCGGCGCCGACGAGACCGACGACGACGATGGCGGCGATGGCGATCGGGAGCCGGATCCTGAGGCCCTTGGCCGGGCCCGAGCTGGGCCACAGGTCGGCGTTGTCCTCGCCGCCGCCACTGCCGGACGGGGGCGGGGACGGGGCGGTGCCCTCGGGCAGGCTGTCGTTGCTGTTCATGTGAGTTCGCTCCTCGGAGAGGGGTCGGCGCCTACTCGTGGCGCAGGGCTTCGATCGGACGGAGGGAGGCGGCCCGGTTGGCCGGGTAGATGCCGAAGAACAGGCCGACGACGATGGCCACGCCGAAGGCCAGCGGAATGCTGTAGGCGGCGATCACCGGCTGGATGCCGACGATTCGGAACCGGCTGCCGATCAATCCGACGGCCACGCCGGCGGCACCGCCGATGAGGCTGAGGATCACGGCCTCGCTGATGAACTGGGTCAGGATGGCCCGCTTGGGGGCGCCGATGGCCTTGCGGATGCCGATCTCCCGGGTCCGCTCGGTGACGCTGACCAGCATGATGTTCATCACGCCGATCCCGCCCACGAGCAGGGAGATGGCGGCCACCGCCGCCAGCAGCACGGTAAAGGTGTGCGTGGTCGACTGGGAGGCGTCGAGCAGGCTCCCCTGGTTGAGGACGCTGAAGGGCGACGTCGTCCCGTCCGTCACGCCGTGGCGGGAGTCGAGGACGGTGAGGACCTCGGCCTGGGCGTCGTTCATGACCTTCGACGACTTCGCCTGGGCCACGATCTGGCTGTAGCCGCTGGTGCGACCGGACAGCGTGTCGACCACGGCGCTGGCCGGGGCGATCACGATGTCGTCGAGGTCCTGGTTGCCGTTGCTGCCCTTGGTGGCCTGGATCCCGACGATGTTGTAGGCGACGTTGTTGATCTGGATCGTCTGGCCGATCACGTTGCTCCCGGCCGGGAACAGGTTGGCGGCGGTGGTCTCGCCGATGACGGCCACCCGGTTGTGGCTGGCGACGTCGTCAGCGCTGATCCCCCGCCCGGCGCCGATGTGGCGGTCGGTGGTGGTCATGTAGGCGGCGTTGGTGCCGATCACCTGGCCGACCGGGGTGCTGGCCGACTGGTAGGTGGCGGTGGCGCCGTTGACCTGCACCACCGGAGAGGCGGCCACCAGGTCGGGAGCCTGCAGCTTGTCGTTGAGGGCGGCGAGATCGGCGTCGGTGATCGTGATCCGCTGCGTCTGGGGTCCGACCTGTCCCCGGGCTCCGCCACCCCGGTTGAAGACCGTCAGCGTGTTCGTGCCCAGCGCCTGGATGCGGGACTGGACCGCCGCCGAGGAGCCCGTCCCCACCGCCACCAGCACGATGACGGCGCCGACGCCGATCAGGATCCCGAGCACGGTCAGGGCCGACCGCAGCTTGTTCGAGCCCACACCCCGCAGGGCGATGCGGATCGCTTCGCGGGTCACCGGGCCACCTCGTGGAGGATCGCAGCGGCGCCGGCGGGGCGACGCCGCTCGTCGGACTGGACGCGGCCGTCCCGCAGCCGGACGACGCGGCCGGCGAAGGACGCCACCTCGTCTTCGTGGGTGATGATCACGACCGTGCGCCCTTCGGCGTTGATCCGGGCGAACAGCGCCATGATCTCGGCGGTGGAGGCGCTGTCGAGGTTCCCGGTCGGCTCGTCGGCCAGGAGGAGGGCGGGGTCGGACACCAGCGCCCGGGCCACCGCCGCCCGCTGCTGCTGGCCGCCGGACAGCTCGGACGGGCCGTGGTCGGCCCGGTCGGCGAGGCCGACGGACTCGAGGGCCGCCATGGCCCGGGCCCGGCGCTCCTTCGGCTTCACCCCGGCATAGGTCAGCGGGAGCTCCACGTTGGCCACGGCGCTGGTGCGGGGGATCAGGTTGAAGCTCTGGAAGACGAAGCCGATCTTGCGCAGCCGGACCTGGGCCAGGGCGGCCTCGTCCAGGGTGCGGACGTCGACGCCGTCGAGGGAGAACCGCCCCCGGGACGGGACGTCGAGGCAGCCGATGATGTTCATCAGCGTCGACTTGCCCGAGCCGGACGGGCCCATGATGGCCACGAACTCGCCCCGCTCGACCACGAGGTCGACGTCAGTGAGAGCGGTCACCTCGAGCTTGCCATGGCCGTACGTCTTGGTGACGGAGCGGAGGTCGATGACGGGAGTGCCAGAACCGGGGATGACGGGGTCGGGGTTGGCCGCCATGTCCGTCAACCTCTCCCGCCGGCGGTGCCGCCGCCGCCGAACCCGCCACCGCCGAACCCGCCGCCGCCCACTCCGCCGCCGACCCCGCCGACGGTGCCGGTGCGGGTCTGCGTGCCGGTGTTGCGGTTGGTGTTGGTCGACACCACGCCGACCGACATGACCACCTGGTCCCCTTCGTTCAGGCCCGAGGCGACCTCGGTGGTGCCGTCGCCCTTCAAGCCCGTCACCACCGGGCGGACCTCGTCCTTGCCTGCGCTGCGGACGGTCACGGTGCTCTGCCCGCCGCTGGTCGAGATGGCCGCCGACGGCACGGCGACGACGTTGTCCCGGCTGGCCGTGATGACCGACACGCTGGCGCTCATGCCCGGCTTCACCGCCGCCGGCACCGAGTCGAACGACACGATGGCGTTGTAGGTGACGACATTGCTGACCACCGTCGAGGTCGTGTCGATCTCGGACACCGAGCCGGTGAGGCGCTGGCCCGTCAGCGAGTCGATGGTCAGGCCGACCGGCTGGCCGGCGGCGACCTTGCCGGCGTCAGCCTCGGGGAAGCCGACCTTCACCACCATGTGGTCGAGGTCGAGGAGGGTGGCGAACGCCTTGGATGAGCTCGACGAGCTGGCGCTGCTGGCGGACCCCGACCCGCTGGAGCTCGACGAGCTGGCGCTGGCGGCAGTCCCCCCACCGCCGACGGTCTGGCCGACGGTGAAGTTGACGGCCGAGATCGTCCCCGCCGCCGGCGCCTTGAGGGTCGTGGCGTCGAGGGCCTTCTGGGCGTCGCTCACGTTGAGGGCGGCCTGGTTCAGCGCCGCCTGGGCCTGGGCCACGGCCACCGGGTCGACCGTCGCCTTGGCGTCGTTGGCGGCCTTGACCGAGTCGAGGTTGGCCTGGGCCTGGTTGACCGCCGTCTGGGCCTTGGCGACGTCGGCCGGGTCGGTGGCGCCGGCCTGCTGCTGCCTGGCGGCGTCGAGCTGGGCCTGGGCCTGGGCCAGGGAGGCGGCGGCCTGGGCCTGCTGGGAGGCGGTCAGCGGGGTCTTGGCCTGGTCGAGCTTCTGTTGGGCGGCGCCCCGGGCGGCCTGGGCCGACTCCAGCGCCACCTGGGCCTTGGCCGAGTCGATGGTGGCCAGGACCTGGCCGGCGGTGACCTTGTCGCCCGCCTTCACCTTCACGGCGGTGAGGACGCCGCCGTTGGTGAAGTTGAGGTCGTCGGACGACGCCGGCTGGACCGTGCCCGTCGCCGTGACCGTCTGCGACACCGTGGCCACCGTGGCCGACACGAGCCGGGTGGCGGTTTTCGTCGTGGAGCCGCCCGAGGAGGAGACCGCGCCGTAGGCCAGGCCCCCGGCACCCACCACCGCGACGGACAGCGTGGAGTAGAGGACGATGGTTCGAGTTCGCATGTTCATGACCCGAAGCGTCGGGTCGACGGCTGGGGCCCTGGTCGGAGATTTCTGTGAGTTCGGTGTGGACGGGCGCCCAGTCCGGACAAAAAGGAGGAACCGGCGGGCCTCCCCAGGAAGTTCTCAGAGAGCTCCCAGCGACCAGGGAGGGAGGACCCCGATCCTCAAGGGAGCCAAGGCCCCTCACCGAAAGGCCCGATCGCCGTGCGCCGTCTCCAGTGGACCCGTCTCAAATGGATTATGGCCGTGCCCGTCGCCGCCCTCGTCGTCGTGACGGCCGGCACGTGGACCTACATCCACGTCATGAGCGACAGCGCCCCGGCCCCCCTCACCCTCGAGGGCCAGGTGCAGAACAACGTCCCCGGCTCGACGGCCACCACCGCCGCCGCCGTCACCGCCGCGCCGGCCACCTTCGACGGCACCTGGACCGCCACCGGCGCCAGCCAGGCCGGCTACCGGGTCAAGGAGCTCCTCTTCGGGCAGAGCGCGGAAGCCGTCGGCCGGACCAGCAACGTCGACGGCGCCCTCACGATCGCCGGGACCAAGGTCGAAACGGCCGACATCTCCATCGACCTCGCCTCCGTCACCAGCGACAAGAGCCAGCGCGACAGCCAGTTCCGGGGCCGGATCATGAGCGTGGCCCAGTACCC
>JAUZEY010000472.1 GCA_030838785.1 Actinomycetota bacterium
CGCATCCGAACGGGGGCGGCGCGTCTCAAGTGGTGGCGGGGAGCGTGGCCAGGAAGCGGGTCAGGATGGTGGCGACCGACCCGGGACGTTCGAGGTGGGCGGCGTGACCGGCACCGGGGACGAACGAGATGCCGGCACCCTCGCCGATCCCGGCCGCCAGGCGGTAGGCCAGAGTGGAGAACTTCGAGTCGTGCTCGCCGGCCATGACGAGGACCGGCACACCGATCTCCCTCAGCCGGTCCCACACCGGCTCCTGGGCCCCGGCGCCCAGCAGGCGCAGAGCGGAGGCGAGCCCGCCGACCGTCGCCGCCCGCCGCTCCTCCACGCCGGCCGCGGCGGCGGGAAGACGGGCGAACAGCTCCTGGGCCAGCCAGCCGTCGACGAACCGCTCGAGGCCCTTGCGCTCCAGGCCGGAGGCGAGCCGCTCGTCGATCTCGACCCGGGCGGCCCGGGGACCGGGTTCCTCGATCCCGGCCGTGGCGCCGAGCAGCACCAGCCCGCCGACGAGGTCGGGGCGGTCGAGGGCCACCCGCAACGCCAGGCGCCCGCCCAGCGAGTAGCCGAACCACACGGCTGGCTCCGGGCCGGCGGCCGCCGCCACAGCGTTGGCCACCGCGCTGGCGGCGGCCTCGAACGGCAGCCGGGCGTGGGCCGATGCCCCGCCGGCCGGTCCGTGCCCGGGCAGGGTCACGCGCACGATCTCGTAGTCCGGATCGAGCCCGTCGACGAGTGCGTCCCACGACCCCGGCCCCTGCGTGAAACCGTGCAGCAGCACCAACCGCCGGCCCGGCCCGCCCTGCACGGTGACGTCAAGATCGCTCACGACCGGCGATGGTGCCACGGACGATCCGGCGAGCGGGGAAGGACGGCGCCGTCGTGGGCGTGAGCTCCGCCTGCGCCCGCACACTCGTCGACGAGCTCTGCCGGGCGGGCCTCGTCCAGGCGGTGGTGGCGCCGGGTTCACGGTCGGCGCCGCTGGCGTTGGCGCTGGCGCAGGAGAAGCGGATCGGCCTCGACGTGCATCTCGACGAGCGGGCGGCGGCGTTCTTCGCCCTCGGGGCGGCCAGGGCCTCGGGGCGGCCGGTCCTCGTCCTCTGCACGTCGGGGACGGCCGCCGCCCACTTCCATCCGGCGGTGCTCGAAGCGCACCACTCCCGGGTTCCGCTGATCGTCTGCACCGCCGACCGGCCAGCCGAGCTCCGGGCCACCGGAGCGCCGCAGACCATGGACCAGGTCCGCCTCTACGGCGACGCCGTCCGCTTCTTCGCCGAGGTGCCCGCCGACGGTGACCCCGCCGCCCGGGCCGCCTGGCGCCCCGTCGCGGCCCGGGTCTGGGCCGAAGCCGCCGGCCCGCCCGCCGGGCCCGTCCATCTCAACGTGGCCTTCCGCGAGCCGCTCGTACCCCTCCTGCCCGACGGCGGTGCCCCCGGTCAGGAGGAGATGGAGCCGGGTCGGGCGGACGGGCGGCCCTGGGTGGTCTCCCAGCGGGCGCTGTCGGCCGGCCTACCGGCGGACGGAGCGACGGAGCTCGCGGAACGGATCCGAAGCGCCGAGCGGGGTCTGGTGGTGGCCGGGTGGGGGAGCCCGCCCGAGGCCCACAAGGTCGCCGCCGGTCTGCGGTGGCCGCTGCTGGCCGACGCCATCTCCGGGCACCGCGGCGGTGGGCCCGTGACAACCTACGACGCGCTCCTCCGGGTGCCGGGCTTCGCCGAGGGGCATCGCCCCGACCTCGTGCTCCGCTTCGGAGGGCCTCTCACCTCGAAGGTCGCCATGGCCTGGCTCGACGCCTCCGTGCCCCAGATCCTGGTCGACCCCGACGGCGCCTGGCTCGACCCCAACCGCACCGCCGCCGACCGGGTTCCCGGCCTTCCCGATGGTCTGTGGCCCGAGCCCGGCGGCACCGACGCTGACCGGGTCCCCGGCCCGCCCGGTCGGAGTGCTCCGTTCCCTGACCGCGGCGACGGGCGGCCGGCGGTCGTCGAAGCCTGGTACGACGCCTGGCAGCGGGCCGAGCACGTCGCCCGGCAGGCGTTGGACGACTTCCTCGACGCTGACGACGGGCCGTTCGAAGGCCGGGTCGCCCGCGACGTGGCCGCCACCTGCGCCACTTCAGCGCGGCGCCCGGCCCTGGTCGTGGCGTCCAGCATGCCGGTGCGGGACCTCGAAGCCTTCGCGGGACGGGTGCCGGACCGCGTCTTCGCCAACCGTGGCGTGAACGGTATCGACGGCCTGGTGTCGACCGTCCTGGGCGTCGCGGCCGGGAGTGGCGTCCCGGCGGTCGGGCTCCTCGGGGATCTGGCGTTCCTGCACGATGCAGGGGGACTGCTCGGGGCGGCGCAGCGGGGGGTCCATGCGGTCTTCGTCGTCGTGGACAACGGGGGAGGGGGGATCTTCTCCTTCCTGCCTCCGGCGGCACTGCCGTCGGAGCGGTTCGAGCTGCTGTTCGGGACGCCGCCGGACGTCGACGTCGTCGCGGTGGCGGCGGCCTACGGCGTTCCGGCCGAGCGGGTGGAGCAGGCGTCCGACGTCGGGCCGGCGCTCGACGCGGCGCTGGTTGGTGGCGGCGGCCTGCGGGTGCTCGTGGTGCCGACCGGTGACCGCACCGCCAACGTCGAGCGCCACCGCCGGGCCTGGATCGCCGTGGCCGACGCCCTGGAGGAGTCCTCCGGTTGACGGCGCTGGCGGCGGGCCGGGGGCCGCCCGTGGGGCGAGGGTCAGGCGGGGGCGGTGCGGAGGGCGCCCACGGCGCCGAGCATCGGGCGGAGCTTCACTTCGGTCTCGGCCCACTCCGCTTCGGGGTCGGAGCCGGCCACGATCCCGGCGCCGGCGACCAGGCGGGCGAAGCGCCCCTGGAGCTGGGCGCCGCGCAGGGCCACGGCCCACTCGCCGTCGCCGGCGGCGTCGACCCAGCCGACCGGCCCGGCGTACAGGCCGCGGTCGAAGCCCTCCAGGGCGGAGATCGTGGCCAGGGCCTCGGAGCGGGGCAGGCCGCCCACGGCGGGGGTCGGGTGGAGCAGCCCGGCCAGGGCGAGTGCCGATGGCGCGGGACTGTGCAGGATGCCGCTCACCCGGGTGGCGAGATGGGAGACCGTCGGGAACCGGACGACGTCCGGCTCGCCGGCCGCCGGCGCCTCCACGCACACCGGGGCCAGGGCGGCCACCACGGCCTCGACCAGCAGGCGATGCTCCTCCGCTTCCTTCACCGAGCGGCGCAGGCCGGCCGTCAGGGCGTCGTCCTCCTCCGGGCTGGCGCCCCGGCGGACGGTGCCGGCCATCGGGCACGACGCCACCTCGTCGCCCCGGCGGCGGATCAGCAGCTCGGGGCTCGCCCCCACGAACCCGCCCGCGGCATAGGTGAAACACGACGGATGGCTCCGCCGCAGCCGATCGAGCACGGCCCGGCGGTCGAACGGCGCACCGGCTCTCTCGACCACGAGCCGGCGGGCCAGCACGACCTTGCGGACCTGGCCGGCGTCGATGGCGGTGAGGATCCGCCGGACGGACTCCGTCCACTCCGCCCGGCCGGGATCCTCCCGCACACCGACTCCGGAACCCGGCGCCAGGGCCGGGTGGCCGTTCACGGCTCCCCGGACCGTACCCCCCATTGGACCGGGAGCGAAATACCCACCGTCCCGGACGGCGATCCGCTCCGGATCGGGGTCATCCTCAGGTCGACCGGGGCCGACGGTGGTGACCCAGCCGCTCCCGTCGGCCCGCCGCACCACGACCACGGCGGGCACGACGAGCGAACCCGGCGTGCGCTCGTCGAACGGCAGAGCACCGACGGCGATCGGACCCGCCCCCGGGCCGGAGTCGGCGACGGGGGACGGGCCATCGACGCTGATCGACCGCAGCACCTCGGCCACGACGGCGGCGGCACGCTCGAACCGCCCCCGGCCGGTCTCGACCGGGATCCGGGCGGCGACACCGGCGGTCACGAAGCCGGCTCCCGTCCGCAGCCAGGCGAACCCGTCGGTGCCGAGCACGTCGAGGAGATCCTCCACCTCGCCCGGCTCCAGCACCCGGGTCCGGCTCACCAGCTCGTGCCGGGAGCGGGGCGGGGCGAGGGGGTGGGGGGCGGCGGTCATGAGCGGGTTCCTGTCAGGAGTTGGGCGATTCCGCCGGACAGTGCCCGGCGCTCCACGGAGGCGAAGCCGGCGGCCGTGATCAGGGCCAGCAGCTCGGGCGGCGGGGGGAGGTAGGCGACCGAGGCCGGCAGGTACCGGTAGGCGGCGGTGGCCCGGGCCCGGGGAGCGCCGGAGCGGGCGGCGACCAGGCCGCCGACGAAGGGGACGACGTGACCGAACCACACCCGGTGTCCGAGCAGGAGGAGGGGTTGCGAGGGGGCGTCGACCTCGAGCAGGGCGAGGCGGCCGCCGGGCCGCAGGACCCGGGCGCACTCCGCCAGCATCGGGGCCAGGGCGGAGAAGTTCCGCAGGGCGAAGCCGCACACGATGCCGTCGAGCGCGCCGGCCCGGAATGGGAGGGAGAGCCCGTCGCCCCGCACGAGCGGCGCCGAGGTCCGTGCCGCGCCCAGCATCCCCGCCGACCGGTCGGCCCCCACCGGGGTGAGGCCCTGGCGGGCGAGCTCGCGGCAGAGGTCGCCCGTCCCGCAGGCCAGGTCGAGGACCACCGCGCCCGGTCTGACGCCCAGTGACCGAACGGTGCGCCGGCGCCAGCCCTTGTCGAGCCCGAGCGAGATCACGCGGTTGGTCACGTCGTAGCCCGGGGCGATGGCGTCGAACATGGCATCGACGGCGGCCACCTTCTCGGCGCCGGTCGGCAGCGACGGCGCCCGGAGCGACCGGGGGCTCACTGTGCCTCCGTCATGGGGCCACTGTCATTGGGCCACCGTCATGAGGGCACCGTCTCCAGGCGCCGGGCGGCCTCGGCGGTGGCGGCGGCGATCTCGGCCGGGTGGCCGACCGCCTCGAGGTGCTCCTGGGCGACCTGGAGCAGGACCCGCCGGAAGTGGTGGGCGACCAGCTCGCTCACGGCCGGCAGCACGACCCGGAAGGCCTCGACCAGCTCCTCGGCCTTCTCCTCCTCGGCCCGGTCGGACTCCCGCAGGGGCCGGCGCACCGCTGAGTCGAACAGCTCCACCGCTTGCGTGGCCACCGCCCGGACGGCGGTGTGGTGGGCCCGGGCGAGGTCGAGGAGGCCGGCCATCGGCAGGCCGGCCTGCAACAGCCGCAGCCCGGCCGACACGATCCGAACGTCGTCGGCGGTGTAGCGCGGCTCGCCCTGGTGGAGCCGGGGCACGAGCAGCCCTTCGCGGCCGAGGGAGTCGATGAGCGGGAGCGGCACGCCCGATCGGGCCGCCAGCTCCTCGGCCGTCACGAACTCCTCGTCGCCCCCCGGCGCCACGGCCTCCGACACCGCCGCCGCCAGGGGTTCGTCGGCCCGGTCGAGCTCCCCGTCCAGGAAGCGGCGGATGACGGCCAGCGTGAAGCCCCGGCGGCGGAGCTCCTTGACCCTGTCCATCCGGGCCAGGTGGTCGGCCGTGTACCAGGCGACCCGCCCTTCCCGGACGGGCGGCGGGAGGAGGCGCTGCTTCTGGTAGAAGCGCACGGTGTCGACCGACACCCCGGCCTTCCCCGCCAGCTCCTCCACCCGCATCCGGGCCGGACGTGTCCGCACGAGTGGGCATTCTAGGAGCATCCACTCCCATGAATCCCACCGGCGCCCGCCTAGGAGACTGGTGTGAAACGGATGCCGTACGTCTCGCCGGCCAGATTCGCCGATCCGCACAGCCCCGTTCCACACCAGCCTCCATCGCCGTCCGCCGAAAAAAAATCCGGGGTTGGCCCCATCCGAAGGTGAATTCGGAGGGGATAAGGGGCACTTGACCTGTAGGTTGTGACGCCAGTGCAGCGGAGCACGGAGCAAGGGGCTGGGATTGGGCATTCGCCTGACGGGCCGGGAGCACGGGATGGCGGCGAAGCGTCCCGTGGTGGCCGTAGCGGTAGCGGCAACCGTTGCCGTAGTTGGAGTTCTCGCCTTCCGGGGCACCGGGTCCGACCGCCCGGTCATCACCCGGGCGGGCGGGAAGGCACCGGCGGCGCCGGCCACCGCCCCCGCCGCCCGGGGCGGCGCCGACCCGACGTTGGCCAGCGCCGGGCGCCCCGCTCCCGACGGGCCGCGGCCTGACGAGATCGCCGCCATCACCGGCGGCACCGTCGCGCTGCTCGACGGGCGCGACGGGCACACCCTGCGCACCCTGGCCACCCACCCCGAGGCGGCCACCGGCGGCTTCCCCTATCTGGAGGGTGTCTCCCTCACCCCGGACCGGCACCAGGTCTTCTACGCCCTGGCCAGCGACTGCGGCGCGGCCACCATCTACCGGGTGGGGGCCGACGGCCGCACTCCGCCCGAGGCGATCCTGAGCGGCGTCTCCCCGTCGGTGAGCCCCGACGGCCGCAAGCTGGCCTACGCCGTTGCCGCGCCCGGCCCGGCTCCCGCTCCGGCGGCTCCGATCCCGGGCCCGGCGGCGACCGCCGCCAGCACGGCGCCCGCCCATGCCGGGGACGTGGAGCGCCACTGCGAGAACGCCGTCGTCGTGCGCGACCTGAAGACCGGCGCCGAGCGCACCTGGCGGTACCCCGACACGCCCGACTTCACGACCAACCTCTACCGCGACGCCGTGATCAGCGAGATCGCCTGGGCCCCGGACTCGACCCGGCTGGCCTACACCCTGTCCTACGAGGGCGACTCGATCTCGATCCTCGACACCGAGTCCGCCGCCGATCTCTCCCAGACGCAGGAGGTCGTGATCCCCGGCGGCGGCGGCAACTCCAGCCACCCGGCCTGGCAGGCCGCCAGCGGCCTCCTCGGCCTGTTCAACACCCGCTTCGAGTGCTGCTTCGACGACGACTACACCGGGCCGCCCCGGGCCCTCCTGGTCGACCCCGGCCGCCGGCTGGCGACGCCGCTGCTGCCCTCCGGCCGGCGGGTGACGGCGCTCGACTTCGACGCCAGCGGGGCCCACCTCCTCTTCGTCGACGGCGGCCGCCTCTACCGGCGGAGCGGGACGCAGGCGCCGGTGGGTCTGGTGACGGGCGTCACCGCCGCCGACTGGTAGTGAGCGCCGCCGTCGTCGTCCGCACGGCGCTGCGCATCTGCCCGCTGTGCGAGGCGGGGTGCGGGCTCGAGGTCGGGCTGTCGGCCACCGACGACGTCGTCCGCATCCGGGGGGACCGGAACGACGTGTGGAGTGCCGGATACCTCTGTCCCAAGGGCCCGGCCCTCAAGCAGCTCCACGAGGACCCCGACCGGCTGCGGGCGCCGCTGGTGCGGCGCGACGGCCAGCTCGTCGAGGTCGGGTGGGACGAGGCGTTCGCCGAAGCGGCCCGCCTCCTCGGCGGCGTCGTCGCCACCCACGGCCGCGGCGCCCTGGCCGTGTACGCCGGGAACCCCAGCGTCCACAACCTGGCCGGGCAGCTCTATCTGAAGCCGCTCATCCAGGCGCTCGGCACCCGCAACGTCTTCACGGCCAGCACCGTCGACCAGCGGCCCAAGGAGATCTCGTCGGCGCTGCTGTTCGGCACGCCGATGAGCTCGCCGGTGCCCGACCTCGACCGTACGGACCATCTCCTCGTGCTCGGCGCCAACCCCGTCGAATCCAACGGCAGCCTGGCCACCGCCCCCGACTGGCCGGGCCGGCTCGACGCCCTCCGGGCCCGGGGCGGCCGGCTCGTCGTCGTCGACCCCCGGCGCACCGCCACCGCCGAGCGGGCCGACGAGCACGTCGCCATCCGGCCCGGCGGCGACGCGTTCCTGCTGTTCGCAATGCTCAACGTGCTGGCCGCCGACGGCCTCGTCGACCCCGGCCCGGCCGGTCCCTGGTTACGGGGCCTCGACGAGGTGCTGCGGCTGGCCGAGCCGTTCACCCCCGAGGCGGTCGAGCCCGCCACCGGCATCGGGCCCGATACCGTCCGCCGTCTGGCCCGCCAGCTGGCTGGCGCCCCGACGGCCTGCGTCTACGGCCGGATCGGCACCACCACCGCCGAGTTCGGCACGCTCGCCTCCTGGCTCGTCGACGTGGTCAACGCCGCCACCGGGAACCTCGATCGCCCCGGCGGCGCCATGTTCGCCAAGGCGGCGACGGGCGGGGCCAACACCCGGGGCGCTCCCGGGGTCGGCCGGCCCGTCCGCCTCGGCCGCCACCGCAGCCGGGTCCGGGGCCTGCCCGAGACGTTCGGCGAGCTGCCCGCCGTCTGTCTGGCGGAGGAGATCG
>JAUZEY010000487.1 GCA_030838785.1 Actinomycetota bacterium
AGGGCAGGGACGTCCGGATGCAGTCGACGAAGGCGGCTTCGTCGACCGGACCTCGTTCGGCGGACGCCAACAGGTCGGGGCTGACATCGAGCGACACGAGCGACTCCTCTCACAGGACAACTCTCGGGCAGACGGAGGTCGCAGTTTTGATTTCGATTCCTGATACGTCAAACGCTAACGTTCGTCGTCATCCGGCAAGCGGCCCGAGTCTGGCGAGCAATCTAAGAACCATTCTCACTAGAGTGCTGCCGCCAGACAGGAGGAACCTCCATGCCCTGGACCCGTGGACTGCGCCACGCCGGTTCACTCCGCAGTATCGCCGGCTTGGCCGCCGCCGGTGTGCTCGGCGATCTCATCGTGACCGGCGCCCGCCGCGTCGCCCCCCAGCAGCCGGGGCGCCGTCTGGTGGTCCGGGCGATGGCCGGCGGGATCGTGCTCGGTCGCCGGCTGGAGCAGGCCGCCGAGGAGGCCCGGCTCCTGGCCGGGGACCTCCTGGCCGAGGCCCGGGGCTCCCTGGGTGAGGAGGTACCCGTCCCGGCGGCCGGCGACGGCGCCGTGGGCCACGAGCATTGACCACCCTGCGATCGCCGGCCTCCTCCGCCCCCGCCGGCGTCGGCGTCCGCGCCTCGGCCGGCGGACGGGTGCGCCTCCACGCCCCGGCGCTCGTGGGGCGGGAGGACCAGGCGATGAGGCTGGAGGCGGCCCTGGCCGGGTTCGGCCCGGTGCGAGCCGTCCGGGCCTTCCCCCGCACCGGCAGCGTGGTCGTCTGGTGCGAGGCGGCGGTGCCGCTCGAGGAGCTGGTGGCCCTGGTGGCCGCGGAGACGTCAGCGCCCGACGGGCAGGACGGCGCGGTGGTCGCCCGGCATCACGACCGGGACGACGGTGAGGTGTTGCGGCTCCTGCTCGGCGGGGCGGTGCTCGGCGCCCTGTCATTGCGCCGGGTGGTCCTGCGCCGTCCGCCGGTCCTGCGCGGGGGCGGCCGGACCGTGGCCACGGCGGTGGCGGTCTTCACCGGCTATCCCTTCTTCCGGGGCGCGGCCCGCTCCCTCACCGGCGGCCGCCGGGGGGCGGGGACCGACCTGCTGGTCACGGCGGCGACGGTGGCCAGCCTGGTGCTGCGGGAGAGCGTCGTGGCGCTGACCGTGCTCTGGCTCCTCAACATCGGTGAGCACCTCCAGGCGCTCACCCTGCGCCGCACTCGGCGGGCCATCGAGGACCTCGTCTCGCTCGGGAGCGGCCGCGTCTGGATCGTCACCGAAGCCGGCGCGGAGCTCGAGATCTCCTCCGACGACCTCGCCCCCGGCGACGTGGTGGCGGTCTACGAGCACTCCGTCATCCCGGTCGACGGCCTCGTCGTCGACGGTGAAGCGGTCGTCGACCAGGCGGCCGTCACCGGTGAGAGCTTCCCGGTCTACGTCACGACCGGCGACGCCGTGTTCGCCGGCACGGTGATGCGGCAAGGGTCGCTCCGCATCCGGGCGGAGCGGATCGGGCGGGAGACGACGGCGGGGAGGATCATCTCCCGGGTCGAGGAGGCCCAGGCCGACCGGGCGCCGATCGAGACGGTCGCCGCCCGGTTCTCACGGCGGTTCGTCCCCGCCTCCTTCGCCCTGGCCGGCCTCACCTGGCTGGTCACCGGCGATCCCCGCCGGGCGATGACGATGCTGCTGGTCGCCTGTCCCTGCGCCGCCGGCCTGTCGACCCCCACGGCGGTGAGCGCGGCCATCGGCAACGGCGCCCGCCGGGGCATCCTCATCAAGGGCGGGAGCCACCTCGAGGCGGCCGGCCGGGTCTCGGCGGTGGTGTTCGACAAGACGGGGACGCTGACCGCGGGCCGGCCGCTGGTCACGAACGTGGTCTCCTTCGCCGCGGGCTGGTCGCCCGAGCGGGTGCTGGCCTACGCCGCCTCCTCCGAGGTCCACGTGCGCCATCCCCTGGCGCAGGCCGTCATCCGCCACACCGAGCAAGCGGCCATCGAGATCCCGGTCCACGAGGAATGCGAGGTGCTGCTCGGGCTGGGGATGCGGGTGGTGGCCGGCGGCGACCGACTGCTCCTCGGCAGCCCCCGGCTGATGGCCCGCTCCGGCGTCCCCATCGACGATGACGCCGCCACGTGGATCAAGCGGCTCGAAGCGGCGGCCGAGACGCCGATCTGCCTGGCCCACAACGAACAACTGGTGGGGCTGCTGGGCGTGACCGACGCGGTGCGGGTCGGCGCGGCCGAGGTGACCGCCGAGCTGCGCCGTATCGGCATCGACCGGGTCGTGATGCTCACCGGCGACACCACCGAGACCGCCACCGCGGTCGCGGCCGAGCTGGGGGTCGACGACTGGCAGGCCCGGGTGCTGCCGGAGGACAAGCTGGAGGCGGTCCGGGCGCTCCAGCGGCAGGGCTACGTCGTCGCCGTCGTGGGTGACGGTACCAACGACGCCCCCGCCCTCGCCGCCGCCGACATCGGCATCGCCATGGGCCTCACCGCCACCGACGTCGCCGTGGAGACGGCCGACGTGGCGCTCGCCGGCAGCCACCTGCCCCACGTCGTGAGCGTGATCGACCTCGGCCGGCACACCCTGCGGGTCGTCCGGCAGAACTACGCCCTGGCCATCGGCGTGAACACCCTCGGCCTCCTCGCCGGGACCTTCGGAACGCTCAACCCCGTGCTGGCCGCCGTCCTCCACAACGCCTCGAGCGTGGCAGTGGTGCTCAACAGCTCCCGCCTCGTCCGCTACGAACCGGGCCAGGCCCCGAAGGGCGGGCAACGCTGAGGGGCCCCGGGAGCTACCGATCAAGTCGCCGTCCGCCCCGGGGCCGATCCGTCCCGCATTCCCCTTCCAG
>JAUZEY010000027.1 GCA_030838785.1 Actinomycetota bacterium
CAGCAGGGCCGGGTCGCGGGCCAGGAGGGCGGCCGAGGAGCCCTCGT
The DNA here is from genome assembly GCA_030838785.1 of Actinomycetota bacterium. Classification (GTDB taxonomy): domain Bacteria; phylum Actinomycetota; class Acidimicrobiia; order IMCC26256; family BP-133; genus BP-133. The sequence continues at coordinate 48 of JAUZEY010000027.1, forward strand.
CGGCCAGGATGGCGCGGAGGTGGGCGTCGGCCATGCCCGGGCCCTCGCCGGCCCCGGTCATCAAGGCGTACTTCGCCACCTCGCCCAGCCCGGCGCGGTACTCCCGCTCCGGGAGGGTGTCCAGGGTGGCCACGTCGCACAGCACACCGACGGGCTGGTGGAAGGCGCCGACGAGGTTCTTCCCCTCGGGCAGGTTGACGCCGGTCTTGCCGCCGATGGCCGCGTCGACCTGGGCCAGCAGCGTCGTCGGCGCCTGGAGGCAGGCCACGCCGCGGTGGTAGGCGGCGGCCGTGAACCCGGCGGTGTCGCCGACCACGCCGCCGCCGAGGGCCACCACGGCGTCGCCCCGGAGGAGGCCCCAGGCGGCGAAGCGGCGGCAGAGCGACTCCACCGTCGGGAGGCTCTTGGCCTGCTCGCCGTCGTCGATGAGGAACAGCTCGGCCGAGATGCCGGCATCAGCGAGGGAGGCGAGCAGCGGGTCGGCGTAGCGGTCGGCGATCACCGCCTGGCTCACGACCGCCGCCCGGGACCGGCCCGGGAGGGCGGCGGCGGCCCGGGCCAGCACACCCGTCCCCACCACGATGTCATAGCTGCGGGGGCCGAGCTCGACCCTGATGCTGCGTTCTTCGGGGACACCCCGGCCCCGGGCCCCGGAGCTCACTCCGGCGACCAGCCGGTGGCGATGAGGACGGCCGTGGCCGCCTGGCTGGGCGAGCGGCCGGCCGTGTCGACGAGGACGTGGGCCGTGGCCTTGTAGGCGTCCTCCCGGGCCCGGGCGATCTCGTCGAGAACCTGCTCCGGGGACCGGCCCTGGGCCAGGAGGGGCCGGCCCGCGCCGCCGGAGCGCCGCAGCGACGCCGACACCCGCCGGGCCAGCTCCCGGGCCGGGGCCTGGAGCCACACCACCAGGGCGCACTCCCGGGCCAGGCCGCGGTTGGTCGGCTCGAGGACGGCGCCGCCGCCGAAGGCGATCACCGCCCACGGCTCGGACTCCAGCGCCCGGCGGACCGCGGCGTTCTCGAGCACCCGGAAGGCCGCCTCCCCCTCGGTGGCGAAGATCTCGGCCACCGAGCAGCCCGCCTCCTCCTCCACGAGCTTGTCGGTGTCGATGAACTGGCGGCCGAGGCGGAGGGCGGCGCGCCGGCCGACGGAGCTCTTCCCCACCCCCATCATCCCGACGAGGACGAGGTGGCGCCCATCATCCATGAGACCCGGTGTCCATCAGAAGCGGGGATCCATCAGGGCGCCTGCAGCTGGTCGAGGTAGCCCCGGTGGTTGCGGAGCAGCTCGGGGAGCGAGTCGCCGCCGAACTTCCGCAGGACCTCGTTGGCCAGCACCAGCGCCACCATCGTCTCGGCCACGACCCCGGCGGCGGGCACGGCGGTGACGTCGGTCCGCTCCTTGAAGGAGACGGTCGCCTCCTTGGTCTCGGTGTCGACGGTCCGGAGCACCGGGCGGTTGAGGCTGGCCAGCGGCTTCATGGCCACCCGCGCCACGAGCAGGGCGCCGGTGGTCATGCCGCCCTCCGTGCCGCCGGCCCGGTCGCTGGCCCGGGCGTAGCTACCCCCTGTCTTGAGGGGGACACCCCCCGGCCCCCGGGCTGGTTCCCAGAGGATCTCGTCGTGGGCGTCGCTCCCCCGCCGTCCGGCCACCTCGAACCCGTCGCCGATCTCGACGCCCTTCATGGCCTGGATGCTCATGAGGGCCTGGGCCAGGAGGCCGTCGAGCTTGCGGTCCCAGTGGACGTGGGAGCCGAGCCCGGGCGGCACCCCGTAGGCCAGCACCTCGACGACGCCGCCGAGGGAGTCGCCGGCCTTGGCCGCCTCCTTGATCTCGGTGATCATGGCCTGCTCCGAGTCGGGGTCGAAGCAGCGGACCTCGGAGGCGTCGACCGCCTCGAGGTCGGCGGGGGTGGGTCGGCGTAGCCCGTCGCCGGAGTAGCCCCCGGCCCGGGCCGAACCGATCTGGATCACGTGGGACAACACCGAGATCCCGAGATGGGACAGGAGCGTCTTGGCCAGCGTGCCCGCCGCCACGCGGGCGGCCGTCTCCCGGGCCGAGGCCCGCTCGAGGACGTCGCGGGCGTCGTCGAAGCCGTATTTCTGCATGCCGGCCAGGTCGGCGTGGCCGGGCCGGGGCTGGTGCAGCGGCTTGGCGGTGACGCCGGGGGCGGGCGACATCTGCTCCACCCACTTCGGCCATTCGGTGTTGCGGATCAGGATGGAGACGGGCGAGCCGAGGGTCCGGCCGTGGCGGACGCCGGACAGGAACTCCACGTCGTCGCGCTCGAAGCGCATGCGGGGGCCGCGCCCGTAGCCGAGCCGGCGCCGGGCCAGCTCGTCGGCGACGGCTTCGATGGTGATCGGCAAACGGGCCGGGAGACCTTCGACGACGACCACGAGGGCCGGGCCGTGGGACTCCCCGGCGGTGAGGTAGCGCAACACGGACTCAGGCTACCGGCGCGCCCCGCCGCGACCCCGGCCCGGGGATCAGCCCTTCGGGTTGCCCGCCGGCGAACCCTGCGTGACGAGCGGGGCGAACGGGTCCCGGGGCGGGACGGACGGTGCCGGCGGCGCCGTGGTGGTCGTCGACGTCGTCGTCGGAGCGGGCGAGCCGGAGGACGGGTGCGCCGGGCTGCCCGTTGAGCCGGTCACCCGGCCGGACTGGGTGGCCGCCGCCCGGGGCGGGACGGCGCTCCCCCCGCCGTCACTGAGGAAGAACGCGGCCAGGGCCAGCGACGGCGCCGCCAGCCCGCCGGCCACCATGAGGAACAGCCGGGCCCGTCGGCCGCCGTTGGCCGCCGGGGGCGGCTGAGGAGCTTCGTGGTCTGCCATCACCCACCTGCCTTGGGAAGCGCGGCTGCCCGGGACGGGCTCGACCCGGCGACGTCGGCCACCACGCCCGTCGCCACCGGGTTGGCGGCCGGAGCCGTCGCCGACGAGCCCGGGGATCCGGCGGTGGCGGCGGCGCTGAACATGCGGCCCTTGATGTCGGCGTCGATGCGGGACGCCCCGCTGGTGCCACTGCCGCCGGCCAGTTGGAGGCTGTCGATCACCACGAGCCGGTCGAGCGACTCGAGCCGCCGGAGGTAGTCGAAGACCTGGCTGAACGAGCCTCCCACCTTCATCGAGATGCCGATGCTGACCGGGCCGCCGCCCGCCGCCGACGGCGTGGAGGGCACGAACGACGACCACGCCACCTGGGCCTGGTTGGCCGTGTCGTTGAGGGCCAGGATGGCCCCGGCCACGTCGGGGTCGGCCGGCACCAGCCGGCCCACGCGCACCAGCTCCGCCTCCCGGCTCTTCGTGTCGGCGGCCAGCTTCTTCAGCTGGGCCAGGTTCTGCTTCAGGGTCTGCTCCTGGGTCCGAGCGGCGCTCAGGTCATGGACGGCGGCGGCCTTGGCCCGGTTCTTCGGGGCCAGGAAGAAGCTGTTCCAGCCGTAGACGAGGACGAGGCTGCCCATCACGGCGAGGGCGATCACGGCCCTGCTGGTCGAGCGGCCGGTCCCGCCCGCCCGCTTCGGAGCCCGCCGGCCCGGCTTCACAGCGCCGCCTTGGCCAGCGTGGCCGCCCGGTTGGAGCGGGCGGCGGGGGCGAGGGTGGCGGTGGAGGTGAAGGCCACGGTGGGCTGCGCCCCCACTGCGGTGCTGGTGAGGCCTCCGACGGCCACGCCGGCCAGCGCCGGGTCGGCGCCGACCTTCCGGAGCCAGTCGGCCACCGCCGGGAAGTCGAGGGCGGTGGCCGCCACCTGCAGCGACCCGATGCTCGGCGCCGTGCCGCCGGTGGCGCTCCCTGCCGCGGTGCGGTTGGTCTGGACGGACAGGGACTGGAGCCACACCCCGGACGGCATGGACTGCACCAGGTCGTTCAGGAAGCGGGGCCACGACACGTCGCCGGCCAGAGCGGACTGCACCCGGCGGCGCCCGGCGTCGAGGTTGGTGCTCAGCGTGCGCAGGGAGTCGAACTGGCCGATCTCCGCCTCCACCTTGGCGTTGGCCTTCTGCTGGGCCGCCAGCCGGCTCCGCTCCTGGCCGAGGGCCATGATCGACCGGACGCTCAACCCAGCCAGGAGGAGGACCACGACCACGGCGGCGACGGCCAGCCGGCGGCCCATCTCGCCGGTGAAGCGGAAGGACCGCTTGACCGGCGGGCAGAGGTCGATCCGCCAGCTCCCGGCGCTCGCGCCGAGGGCCAGCCCGGCGGCCACGGTGAGGTCCGCCCAGTCGCCGGCGCCGGCGGCCGGCTCGGGCGCCTCGAGGCCCTGGACCGCTGCCCACTCCACGGGGGCGCCGACAAGGAGCGCCAGCCGGCCGGCGATGTCGCCCGCCCGGGCGCCGCCGCCGGTCAGCACGATGCGGCGCAGCGGCCGCTCCGACTGGGCCATCCAGTAGGCGAGGCTGCTCTGGATCTCGCCCAGGATGGCCGATAGGCGCAGCTCCACGACGCGGGCCGCCCGGCGGGCGAGATCGGTGTCGGCCGGGGTGTGGGGTGCCCCCACCTCGGGAGTGTCGGCACCGGGCTCGCCGGCGCCGCGGGAGTCCCGCTTGGCGGTTTCGGCCGCCTCCAGGTCGAGGCCGAGCTCCTCGGCGACGGCGGCCGTGAGCATGTCTCCGCCGACCTGCACCGTGCGGACGAATCGGGGGCGGCCGGCCTCGTGGACGACGACGGTGGTGAGGCCCGCCCCCACCGACACGATGGCCTCGGCCGGCACGGGCCCCGCATCGCTGGACCCGTCGGCCGGATCCGGCGGCCCCGGATCGGAAGGCTGAGGGGGCCGGGTCGCCAATGCCGTCACCAGCGCGAAGGGAACGAGGCCGACGGCGACGGCCCGCAGGCCGCCGGCGGCGACGGCGGCGAGGAGCCCGTCGAGCGCCGAGCGGTGGGCGGCGGCCACGAGGACCCGCACCATCGGCGGCCCGCCGGGTTCGGCCGGCGGCGCCGGCTCCAGCACGGCATGGTCGAGGACGGCCTCGTCGAGGGGGATCGGGATGTGGTCGGCGGCGGAGAACCGCACCGCCCCGGCCAGTTCGTCGTCGGGCATCGCCGGCAGATCGACGACCCGGACGACGACCCGGGAGCCGGTGAGCCCGACCCGCACGTCGCGGGAGCGGAGCCCGGTCTGGCGCCACAGCTCCTCGATGGCGGCGCCGACGGCGGCCGGATCCACGACCTCACCATCGCGGACCGCGCCAGGGGGAAGGGGAACCTCACCGACGCGGGATACGACGGGAACCCGCCCGGGACGGTCGAGAACGACCTCGACGACGCGGACCGCGGTGGTCCCGACGTCGAGGCCGAGCATGCGCTCGGCCATGAGTTGCGCTATCCGCCGTACGAGCGGTCGCCGAGGTAGCTCTCGACGTCCGAACGGCGGATGCGGAAGTTCTTCCCGACGCGTATGGCCGGGAGGTCTCCTGCCTTGATCAGGCGGTAGACCGTCATGTTTGACACCCGCATCAGCTCAGCCACCTCTCGAACCATGAGAAGGCGGTCGCCGAGGCCGTTTTGCTCGATGGCCACGGTGACACCTTAGCAACCAGAAGTTGACAATGACAACGGGCAAAACTGTGATCGACAGTTACGAGCCCGTGTACCAGCGGAGGATCGGTTCGCCCCAGAGCAGGACGATCATCGTCCCGGCGGCCAGGAAAGGCCCGAAGGGCACGAAGTCCTTACGCCCCTTGACGCCGGTGGCGATCAGCCCCACCCCGACCAGCGCTCCGAGGAGGAAGGCCAGGAATCCGCCGAGGAACACCTGGCCCCACCCCAGCCAGCCGAGATACAACCCGAGCGAGAAGCTGAGCTTCACGTCCCCCATCCCCATCCCCCTGGGATACAGGAGGTTGAGGAGGAGCAGGAAGGCGAAGAAGGCCAGCCCTCCGAGGAGCACCCGCCCGTAGCGCCACCCGTCCCCGTCGGCGGCGGCGGCCAGCCCGAGGAGGGCCAGGGCCGACACCGTCAGGGGGGCGGTGATCCGGTCGGGGACGATGAAGTGCTCGAGGTCGATGATGGAGATGGCCAGCAGGGCAGCGGTGAGGACCAGGAAGGCCGGCAGCGCCCACGAGGACCCGAACCGAGCGGCGACGGCGGCGAAGAGAACCCCGCAGCCCGCCTCCACGAGGGGATACCGGACCGGGATGGGATTCCCGCAGTGCCGGCACTTCCCCCGCAGCGCCAACCAGGCCACCACCGGGATGTTGTCGATCGGGCGGATCGGGGTCTCGCACTGCGGGCAGTGCGACGGGGGTCGCACCACCGACAGCTTGCGGGGAACCCGCCAGATGACCACATTCAGGAACGACCCGATGATCAGGCCGAAGAGGCCGCACATCAGGACGAGGACTCCGTGCATCGGTCACAGACCTTAGGGGGTGCTCCGGCGTGACCGGCGGAGCGGGCGGGACTTGTCGCCCCGCCCGCTCCTCCCCGTCCGCCTGGTTACAGCGCGGTCCAGGGCGGGGTGGTCGAGGCGTCGGCCGGTGCGTCCTTGGCCGAGCAACCACCGGAGGTGGTCTCCGCCATGTAGGACCCGGACAGGCCCGCCGCGGCCGCCGTGTTGATGTGCCGGAGGAAGAAGCACTTCCCGGAGCCGGACTTCGACGCCAGGATGATCTCGTCGAGGTTCGTCCCGGAGGCAGCCAGGTTCGGGGCCGACACCATGCTGTTCACCGAGATCTCCTTGGCGGCGCCGGACGTGTGGCCGACGCCCGTCGCCGAGCCGTCGAGGAAGGTGAGGCTCGGCTCCTCGTTGGTGAGCACCGAGATCATGCCCGTCGCCCCAGTGCCGGGGGTGATCGGGAACGCCTGGGTGTCGGTGAAGACGGTCTGGGCCGTCGAGAGCGCATTGCGGAGGTTGCTCTTCGAGGCCGTGTCCTGGGCCCGCTTGCGGGCGCCGAGGAAGGCCGGGATGGCGATGCCCACGAGGATGGCGATGATCATCACCACGACCATGAGCTCGATGAGAGTGAAGCCGCCTTCACGGTTGTCGCCCTGCCGGGCAGCCAGGCGGCGTTGGATCGCTCGGATCACTGATTCCCTTTCCGTTGGTAGCCCGGCTGGCCGGTCAGGCCCCGTGGCTTTGCGTCACCGCCTTCCGGCGGGTTTGCCATTTCAGGAGAGCGGTTCGCTCTGATGATTTGATCGGTTCTTGATGTGGCGAGTTGAGGGGCGCAGACGGAACCCTTTGCCCAAGAACGGACATCACTGCCCCGCGGGGCACGCGTTTGCTTCCAGAACCTCCCGGGTACCGAGCGGCCATGGACGCAATCACGTTGCTCAAGAACGATCACAAGACCGTGGAGGACCTCTTCAAGCGGTTCGAAAAGCTCGGGCCCCGAGCGGTGAAGTCCAAGGAGGACGTCGTCGCGCGCATCATCCGGGAGCTCTCGATCCACGCCGCCATCGAGGAGATGCTCTTCTACCCGGCCATCCGCCAGGCCGTCGACGACGGGAACGGCGACATCGACGCTCCCAATGTCAAGGATGCGGTGCTCGAGTCTCTGGAGGAGCACCACATCGTCAAGTGGGTGCTGTCGGAGCTCGACGGCATGAGCGCCGAGAGCGAGCGGTTCGACGCCAAGGTGACGGTGCTGATGGAGAACGTGCGCCACCACGTCGAAGAGGAGGAGGGCGACCTCTTCCCCCAGGTGCGGAAGCTGTTCCCCAAGCAGCACCTGGCCGACCTCGGCGACGCCATGGCGAAGGCCAAGAAGACGGTACCGACGCACCCGCACCCCCGCTCGCCCGACGAGCCGCCGGGGAACCTCGTGGCCGGTGCCGGCGCGGCGCTGGTCGACAAGGCCCTCGACGCCGGGCGCAAGCTGGTGCAGCAGAAGGCGCCGAGGACGGGCCGCCCGAAGGCCGGGAGCCGGCGCTAGCGCCTAGCCCTGGTTTCCGATCTTGCCGATGATGGAGAACATCGGCATGTAGAGGGCGATCACCATGCCGCCCACGGCCACGCCCATCACCACGATCAGCAGTGGTTCGATGAGCGAGGTGAGGGCGTCGACGGTCGCCTCGACCTCGGAGTCGTAGAAGTCGGCGATCTTCTCCAGCAGTTCGTCGAGCGCGCCGGTCTCCTCGCCTACGGCGATCATCTGGACCACCATTGGCGGGAAGACCGGATGCGCCTCCAGCGGTCGGGCCAGTGACTCGCCCGCTTTCACCGCGGCCTGGGTGTCGGCCGCCGCCTCGGCGAGCACGGTGTTGCCGGCCGTCTCGGCCACGATGTCGAGGGCGTCGAGGATCGGGACGCCGGCCCGCACCAGCGCCGCCAGCGACCGGGAGAAGCGGGCCAGCGCCGTCTTGTGGGCCAGCTGCCCGAAGACCGGGACCCGGAGCTTGAAGGCGTCCAGCTGTCGCCGTCCCGCCGGCGTGGCGACGTAGCGCTTCAACGACCAGATCCCGAAGCCGGCCCCCAGGAAGACGAGCGGGAAGAACTTCTTGAAGCCGTTGGACACCGCCAGCAGGATCATCGTCGGCAGCGGCAGCTTGGCGTTGAGGTCGGCGTACATGCCTTTGAACATGGGCACGACGAAGATCAGCATGGCCATGAGGATGAGGATCACGATGATGCCGACCACGACGGGGTAGGTCATCGCCGACTTGACCTTGCGCCGCAGCTCGACCTGCTTCTCGATGGTGGTAGCCAGCCGGAGCAGCACCACGTCGAGCGAGCCGCCCGTCTCCCCGGAGCGCACCATGGCGACGTACAGGCGCGAGAAAGCTTTGGGGTGCTTGGCCAGGGCGGCGGAGAGGGCCGAGCCCCGTTCGACGTCGCGCCGCACCTCGCCGACGATGCGGGCCAGCTCCTTGTTGGAGGTCTGGTCGGCGAGGATCGACAGTGACCGCAGCAGCGTCAGGCCGGAGTTGATCATGGTGGCGAACTGGCGGGAGAAGACCGCCACCTCTTTGAGCTTGATCCGCCCCGAGAAGTACGGGATCTTCAGCTCCCGCGACAGGTTCTTCGTTGCTCCGCTCTCGATCGAGACGGGCACGTAGCCCATCGAGCGCAGCTTGCCGGCGACGATGTTGACGCTCTCGGCCTCCAGCGTCCCGGTGACGAGCCTGCCCTGGCGGTCCCGGACCTTGTAGGCGAACGACTGGCTCACCCGCCCGTCCTCAACGGCCGAGCAGGCGGCGGAGGTCGTCGGGGTTGGCGGCCCGTTCGACGGCGATGTCGAAGGTGATCCTCCCCGCCCGCACGAGCTCGGCCAGCGACTGATCCATCGACCGCATGCCGAACCGGGCGCCGGCCTGCATGGCGGAGTAGATCTGGTGGACCTTGCCCTCCCGGATCAGGTTGCGGACGGCCGGGGTGGCCACCAGGACCTCGGCGGCGACGGTGCGGCCCTGGCCGCCGACGAGCGGCACGAGCTGCTGGGTGACGACGGCCTGCAGCGACGTGGCCAGCTGCACCCGGATCTGCTGCTGCTGGTGGGCGGGGAACACGTCGATGACCCGGTCGACGGTCTGGGGGGCGTCCTGGGTGTGGAGCGTGGCGAACACGAGGTGGCCGGTCTCGGCCGCGGTGAGGGCGGTGGAGATCGTCTCGAGGTCGCGCATCTCGCCGACGAGGATCACGTCGGGGTCCTGCCGGAGCACGTGCTTGAGGGCGGCGGAGAACGAGTGGGTGTCCTCACCCACCTCCCGCTGGTTGACCACGGCCCGCTTGTGGTTGTGGAGGAACTCGATCGGGTCCTCGACCGTCATGATGTGGACGGGCCGGCTGGTGTTGATCACGTCGACGAGGCTGGCCAGCGTGGTGCTCTTGCCCGAGCCGGTCGGGCCGGTGACGAGCACGAGGCCCCGGTTCAGGGTGGCGAAGCTGGCCACGACGTCGGGGAGGCCGAGGACGCCGAGGGGCACGATCTCGTGGGGGATGACCCGCATGACGGCGCCGACGACGTCCCGCTGGAGGAGGACGTTGACCCGGAACCGGCCCACCCCGGGGATGGAGTGGGAGGTGTCGAGCTCGAGGTCGTCCTCGAAGCGCTCCCGCTGCTTCTGGGTGAGGATGGCGTAGAGGAACTCCCGGATCGTGATGCCGTCGAGCACCGGGTACTCGGTGAGCGGGGCGAGATCGCCCCGCAACCGGATCACGGGGTGGCAGCCGGCGGCCAGGTGGAGGTCGGAGCCGCCGAGCTCGACGACGCGGCGCAGGATGTCGTCGACGTGGAGGCGCGGCGCCGGCGGCGCGTCGTCGCGCCCGAACGGTTCCGGGGCCAGCGTGACCCGCAGCCGCATTTCCTCATGGGGTGCTTCGCGATGGGGTGCTTCGTTCACGATCCGGTGATCGGGCCCGCTGGCGACACCCTTAATCCGACGGCTCTCGGTTGGTGCGGTCCGGTACCCTTGGGCCCCCTTGGGGACTTCGGCAGCAGTTGGGGCGGTAGAGGCGGAATCGGGTCGGATCGAGGGCGTGAGGGCCCGCCTGGCCGCCCGGCTGACCATCGGGCTCACCGAGGGGGCGCCGCTCTTCCCGCTGGTCGTGCTGTTCGGGCTCAACGCCGTCGACGAGCTCGACAAGACGGCCTTCAACGTGCTGGCGCCCGAGATCCGCCGCTCGTTCGGGCTCGGGATCTCCGGGATTCTCGGGCTGGTGGCGGTCATCGAGCTGGTGGCCATCCTGTTGGGGCTGCCGCTGGCCTACTGGGCCGACCGCCGGTCCCGGGTGCGCCTCGCCGCCGGCGGGGCGACCCTGTGGGGGACGTTCTCGCTCGCCACCGGGCTGGCCCCCAACCTCGCGTTGCTGGCCTCGGCCCGGGCCGGAGCCGGCATGGGCCGGGCGGTGGTGACGCCGACCCACTTCTCGCTGCTGGCCGACTACTACCCGCCGGAGATCCGGCCGAAGGTGTTCGGCACCCACCGGGCGGCCAACTCCGTCGGCCAGTTCGTCGGCCCGCTGGTGGCGGGGGGGCTGGCCCTGTGGCTGGGCTGGCGGGCGCCGTTCGTGCTCTTCGCCGTGCCCACCGCCGTGTTCGTGACCCTGGCCCGGCGGCTGCCCGAACCGGCCCGGGGGGCCCACGAGCGGCGGGCGGCCGGCGCCGGGGAGGCGGCCTGCCTGACCGAGGAGGAGCCGCCCCGCTTCGGGGAGGGCTGCCGGATGCTGTGGCGGATCCGCAGCCTGCGCCGCATCTGGTACTCCCTGCCGTTCGCGGCGGCGG
>JAUZEY010000202.1 GCA_030838785.1 Actinomycetota bacterium
CCGAGGAGGCCGCGGAGACGAGACCGGCGACAGTTGACACCACGCCGCCGGCCGGTGGCAACGGCGTTCCTGGCCGTTCCCCCCTGTGCCTGCTGGTGGCCCCGGTGTGCGTCGTCCTGGCCGTGGCAGCTATGGCCGTGGCCGCCGCCGGCGCGGGGCCGACCGGCCTCGAAATGGTGTGGGCCGCGCTGGTCGTGGCATGGGCCGGAGCCGGGACCGCGCTTGGCATCCGCCGGCGGGAGGACCGGCTCGGCCCGCTGGTGCTGGGCGGGGCCGCCCTGGGCGGAGTCGGCGTGCTGGCCTCCGCCCTCACCCGTTATGGCGACCTGGGCGCCGGAGCGGCCGACGTCGTCGATGCCGCCGCCCGGATCGTCGCCGCCCTGCTGCCCGCCGTCGCCCTGCATTTCCTGCTGGCTCTGCCGGACGGCCGACTCGGCGAGCGCCGCCGCCGCCTCCTCGTCCGGATCGGATACGGCTGCGGGCTGATCACGGGGGCCTACCTCGTCGCCGCCGGGCCGGGGCTCCCCCGGTGGCCGGTCATCCTCGAGGCGGCACTGGTGGCGGTGACCGGCGCCTCGCCGTCCTACGCCCGCTACCGGAGCGCGGGGCCGGTTGAGCGCCGCCGCCTGCAGTGGATCGGGTGGGCGGTGGCGGTGGCGGCCGAGATCGTGCTCGTCGTGGTCGCCCTCGACCTGCTGGCCGATTGGCCCCACCACTTCGGCGAGCTCGCCCTGGCCAGCACCGGGCTCCTGCCCCTCGCGCTGGCGGCGGGCACGTCGCCGCAGCTGGTGGCCCGGGTGGACCGGCTCCTGACCCACACCGTCTCGATCACCGGGCTGACCGGGTTGATCGTGGCTGTCTACGTCGTGATGGTGATCGGCCTCGGGCGGGTGCCGGCGGGAGGCGAGCGCAGCATCCTGCTCCTCTCGATGGCCGCGGCCGCCGTCGCCGCACTGTTGTACCTGCCGGCCCGCGACCGGCTGAGCGGCGTCGCCAACCGCCTCGTGTACGGCGAGCAGACCGCACCCGACGACGCCTTGCGGACCTTCGGCAGCCGGCTCACCCGGGCCATCCCGCTGGACGAGCTGCTGCTGCAGCTGGCCGAGTCGCTCCGGAAGAACATGAGGCTGGCCTCGGCCGAGGTGTGGACCGGCACGGCCGGCCGGCTGGAGCGCAGCGTCTCGCTGCCGCATCGCGACCTGGCCGTGATCGAGCTGGGGGCCAAGGAGGCGCCGGTGGTGGCCCGGGCCGGCATCTCCGGGGGCACCTGGCTCGGGGTCTGGCTGCCGGCGCTGGTCGCCGGCCGCGACGCCAGCCTGGTGCGGGCGGCTCCCATCGCCCATGCCGGCGAGCTGCTGGGACTGATCGTGGTCGAGCGCCGTTCCGAGTCCGAGGCCTTCTCGGAGGACGACGACCGGGTGCTGGTCGAGCTGGCCCGCCAGGTCGGTCTGGCCCTGCACAACGTGCAGCTCGACTCGGCCCTCCAGGAGTCGGTCGACGAGCTGCGCCGGACCAACGAGGAGCTCAAGGCGTCCCGCACCCGGATCGTGGCGGCGGGCGACGCCGAGCGCCGCCGGCTGGAGCGCAACCTGCACGACGGCGCCCAGCAGCACCTGGTGGCCCTGGCGGTGAAGATCCGCCTCGCCCACGACGCCGTGGAGGACGACCCCGCCGATGCGCTGACGATGCTCGACGAGCTCAAGGGCGACATCCGGGAGGCGGTGGCCGAGTTGCGGGCCCTGGCCCACGGCATCTTCCCACCGCTGCTGATGGCCGGAGGCTTGCCCGACGCGCTGCCGGCGGCGGCCAACCGGGCGGCCCTGCCCACCACCCTGATCGCCGACGGCGTGGGTCGTTACTCCCAGGACGTGGAGACGGCGGTGTACTTCTGCTGCCTGGAGGCACTCCAGAACGCCGGCAAGCACGCCGGCGAGGGCGCCACCGCCGAGGTGCGGGTCTGGGAGGAGGCAGGGACGCTCCGGTTCGAGGTGGCTGACAACGGCGCCGGGTTCGATCTCGGCGGGGCCCCGGCCGAGGGCCACGGCTTTGTCAACATGAGCGACCGGCTGGGGGCCATCGACGGCACGTTGTCAGTGGTCTCGGCGCCCGGTCAGGGCAGCCGGGTGCTCGGCACGATACCGCTGGCGGGTTGAGTTTCAGTCGTCCATCCAGGCGGGGTCAGCGCCGTTTTCCCAGATCCGGCGGATGGCCCGGGGGCTGAGCTCGTCCTTGTTGACGTAGCCCACGGCGCCGCTGGTGCGCGCCGCGGCGGGCAGCTCCTCGAGGGTGTAGGTCGACACGAGGATGACCTTGGTGGCCGGCCGGCCGGCGGTGATCCGCCGGGTGGCCTCGATCCCGTCGACCTCGCCCATGTTGATGTCCATGAGCACGAGATCGGGCGCCAACGCCTCGGCCAGATCGACCGCCTCCTCACCGGAGGCGGCCTCGGCGACCAGGGCGAAGCCGGGGAGCCGGCTGATCACCGCCCGCTCCGCGGCGCGGAAGGTCTCCTGGTCGTCCACCACCAGCACGTTCACGGCCACTCCGCTCGTTTCTGTGATGGCCCATGCTCTCACCCGGAGAGCTATGGCCCCTACCAGGCTGCCATGTGTCTTTGGGGTGGGGCTGGCACTACGAGGGCGAGTTGTGGCCCTGCTGTGCCCCGAGGTGGAGCAGGACCGCCTTGACCCGCTTGTTCACGTCGTGCTCCTCGGTCAGCCCGAGCTTGGAGAAGATCGAGTTGATGTGCTTCTCCACCGCCCGCTCGCTGAGGACCAGGCTGGCGGCGACGGCGGCGTTGTTCTTGCCCTGGGCCATCTCCGAGAGGGTCTCCCGCTCCCGCGGGGTGAGCCGGTCGAGGTCCGACCTGGCGTGCCGGCTGCTGGCGGCGACGAGCGCCTCCACCACCTTGGGGTCGATGACCGAGCCTCCCGCAGCCACCTCCCGGATGGCTGATACCAGCTCCTCTACGTCCGCCACCCGCTCCTTGAGGAGATAGGCACGCCCCTCGCTACCACCCTCGAGCAGGCTGAGGGCGTAGGCACGACTGGCGTACTGGCTGAGCACCACCACGCCGATGGTGGGCCGGGTGGTCCGCAGGTGGTTCGCCGCCCGGATCCCCTCGTCGGTGCCGGTGGGCGGCATGCGGATGTCGGTCAGGACCACATCGGGCTGCTCGGCCTCGACCAGCCCCAGCAGCGAGTCGTAGTCGTCGGCGATGCCGACCAGCTCCAGGCCGTCCTGTGCTTCGATCAGGCTCCGGACCCCCTCCCGCAGCAGCGCGTTGTCCTCCGCCAGCACGATCCTGATCGCCACGACCGACACCGTACTCACCGCCCGACCCCCGTTGGCGGGCCACGAACCCCGCGGGGTCAGAGGCCGGGGAGGAAGGTGGCGACAACGCCGTCGGCATGGCGTTCGATCCAGGCGGGGTCGGTAGGCTCCGTCCCGGTGAGCAGGCGGACCGCGGGGGCGCTGACAAAGGGGAAAGAAACCGCCCCCGTCAACACGTGGTGGATCATCGCGTCGTCGATTGGCGCGGCGATCCCGGCCGCACGGAGCCGCCCCCACACTCCCATCAGCGCGCCGTAGAACGGACGGACGTGCCGGGCTATGACCCACGTCAGCCGTTCACTCGCCTCGGTCGCCTCGTGCATCATGATCCGGTGGAGCTCGGGATGCGCGGCGGTGAAGCGGACGAACCGCCGGATCACCTCGGCTAACGCGTCCGCCACCGCAGGGAGGTCGTCGGGCTCCGGGTAGACGATCCCGTCCATCGCCCGGCCAAACAGCTCGAACAGGTGGTCCACCGCCGCGAACCACAGCGCTTCCTTGGACGCGAAGTGGTAATTGATCTGGGGCTGGTGGGCGTCGGCCCGTCGGGCGATCGCCCGGGTCGACGCACCATCGAACCCCTTGGCCCCGAACTCGACCAGCGCCGAGTCGAGCAGCCGCTCACGGATGTCCGCTCGTGAACGCCGGAGGCGGGGCGGGCGATTCGGGGCTTGCGGCACCACCTAAGGTTAGCTTATTATCGCTCGATAATATGGGAGGGGTTCGGTGGTTCAAGGCCTGGTCGGCGAGCGTGGCTCTGGTCGCGGCGGTGACCGGGACCGCCAAACTGCTGGCGGGACCCACGGCCGTGTCGGGCCTGTCGGTGCTCTATCTGCTGGCGGTTCTGCCCGTCGCGGTCGTGTGGGGAGTGCGGTTCGCGATTGCCGTAGCGATCCTCAGCACGCTGGCGTTCGACTTCTTCGTCTTGCCTCCCTTGTATTCGTTGCAGCCGTCGAACCGGGAAGAGGGGTTCTCCCTGGTGGTCTTCCTCGTCACGGCGGCTGTGGTGAGCGGGTTGGCCGCGAGGGCGCGGCGGGAAACGCAGGAGTCCGCCCGGCTCGGCCGGGAACACGCCGCCTTACGGCGGGTGGCGACCCTCGTGGCCCGGGGCGCGCCGCCGGCCGAGGTCTTCGACGCAGTGGCCGACGAGCTGGGCCCGTTCCTGGGCGCGGACATCACGGGCATCGCCCGGTTCGAGGCCGACGGGACGGCGACGGTCGTCGCCCGGCTGGGGTGGCGAAACGATGAGCTGGCGGTCGGAACGCAGGTGACGCTCGAGAAGATGGGCGCCAAGGCTCTCAGCCGCGGTCGCTCAGTCCGCGTCGACGACTACGGCCCGGTTCCCGGCCCCTTCGCAGCCGTGGCGCGCGCCGAGGGGCTCCGCTCCTCGGTGGCCTGTCCGATCGCCGTCCAGGAAGGGCTGTGGGGGACGATGATCGTCGGGTCGCGCCGCGGGCCTCTGCCCGCCGCCACGGAGCACCGCATGCTGGGGTTCACGGAACTCCTTGGCATCTACGCCGAGAGCCGAATCCAGCTGATGGCCTCCCGGGCCCGGGTGGTCGCCGCCGCCGACGACGCCCGCCGCCGGATCGAGCGCGATCT
>JAUZEY010000522.1 GCA_030838785.1 Actinomycetota bacterium
GCGACGACCCCGTCCTCCTGACCCGGGCCGATCAGCTCGTCGAGACGACCGCCACCTACGTCGCCGAGCACTTCCACGGTGAGATCGGCTCCCTGGTCGACACGGCCATCAGCCGCTGGGACGGCGAGGAGACCGCTCGCCGCCTCGAGCTGCTTCTCGGCCCCGACCTGCAGTTCATCCGCATCAACGGAACGGTGATCGGCGGCCTGGCCGGCCTCGGGATCCACACCCTGGAGATCCTGCTGCGCTGACGGCTAGCCGGTCGGCTCCGAGCCCACCACCGACACGAAGGAGACGCACTCGCCGGGCTGGCCACCGAGGTTGTGGGTCAGGGCCAGCTTCCTGCCCTGGTCCACCGTCCTGATGCGCCGGTCGGGCGGGGCCTCGCCCCGGAGCTGGAGCCAGCACTCGTACATCATCCGCAGGCCCGACGCCCCGATGGGATGCCCGAACGCCTTGAGGCCGCCGTCGGGATTGACCGGCAGGTCGCCGTCGAGGTCGAAGGTGCCGGCCAGCACCTCCTTCCAGCCGAAGCCCCGCTCGGCAAAGCCGAGGTCCTCCATGAGGACGAGCTCCGTCGGGGTGAAGCAGTCGTGGACCTCGGCCATGGCGATCTCCGCCCGCGGGTCGGTCACGCCGGCCTGGGCGTAGGCATCGGCGGCCGACCTCACCACTTCCGGGAACGACGTGAAGTCGTAGCCGGGATCCATGCTGCCGGCCGCCTTGCCGGCCACCAACGACAGGCCCTTCACGTACAGCGGCTTGTCGGTGTAGCGGTGGGCGTCCTCGGCCCGCACGACGATGGCGGCCGCCGCCCCGTCGGCCACGCCGGAGCAGTCGAACACGCCGAGGCTGCCGGCCACCAGCGGCGAAGCGCAGATCGCCTCCAACGTCGGTGCCCTGCGGAACTGGGCCAGCGGGTTCTTGGCCCCGTTCTGGTGGTTCTTCCAGGCGATGCGGGCCATGACGTCCTTCAGTTCCTGGGCGTCGACGCCGTACTTCCGGGCGTAGGCCGGGGCCAGGAGGCTGAAGTTGGCCGGCGGGGTCGTGTCGCCCATCACCGAGCCCGTCCCGTCGCTCGGGATGCTCATGCGGGTGAGCCCGGAGAAGCCGGAGTCCTTGAGCTTCTCCACGCCGATGGCCATGGCCACGTCGTAGGCCCCCGCGGCTACGGCGTAGCTGGCGTTGCGCAGCGCCTCGGAGCCGGTGGCGCACATGTTCTCCAGCCTGGTGACGGGCTTGTCGCCGATGCGCAGGGCCCGGGACAGCGTGAGGCCGGAGATGCCCGAGGCGGCCGTGCCGAGCCAGTAGGCGTCGATGTCGTCCAGCGTCACGCCGGCCGAGGCGAGCGTGGCGGTGGCGGCGTCGAGGAGCATGTCGTCGGTGGAGAGGTCCCAGTGCTCACCGAAGGGGATGCAGCCCATTCCGACGATGCAGACCTTGTCCCGGATGCCTCGCGATCCCATCTACGCCTCCTGTCCTGTGGCTGAGTGGCCTCGCTGCGCTTTGGGAACTTCGGGACGGGCCTTCCAGAAGTAGTTGTGGACGCCGTTGGCGGTCAGCATCCGCCGGAACGTCATCTCGACCCGGTCGCCGACGGCGACGGCGGCGTGGTCGACGTCGGTCAGCTGGCAGCGGAACCGGCCGCCGCCGGCGAAGTCGATGACGGCCGCCACCATCGGCGGGCTCGGCGTGGAGGCCAGCCGGTCGACGGTGAAGGTGGCTATAGTGCCGGTGGCGTCGGCCATGGGCACGGCGCTCATCCGGTCGGCGGCCCCGCACTGCACGCAGACCCGGACGGGCGGGAGGTGGACGGCGCCGCAGTCGTCGCAGCGGCTGCCGACGAAGCCGTACTTGTAGCGCCCGGTGCGGTGCGACGGGGGAGCGGCCGGAGCGTCGGGATCGGGCCGGCGGGGCGGCTCCCTGGGGAGGATCCCCCGCCAGTTGAGGAAGGTGGCGTAGCGGAGGCCGTCGTTCCCGGCCGCGATCTGGGCCGCCACCGCCATGGACGAGAACCCCGGCGCCGAACGGTGCTCGGCCAGGGCGGCGGTGGTGCGGAAGAGGAGCACGGTGGCGCCGTCGGCCAGGACGACGAGGGCGATCGTCTGCTCCGGTGCGGCCCGGTCGAGGAGATCGGACAGCAGCACACCGGCCTGGGCGGTGCCGGCATTGCCGATGACGGCGGTGAGGTCGGAGGCGACCGCCTCGGCCCGCACTCCGGCGCCCCCGGCGAATTTCCTGACCGCCCGGGTGGCGAGACCGGCGACGGCCAGATGGTCGATGTCGCCCGGCGAGAGGCCGGCCTGCTTCAGGGCATCGGCGAAGGCGGCGTCGGCCAGCGGCCCGTAGACATGCTCGCCGAAGCGCTCCTCCCACACCCGCGACGCCGGCGCGCCGGGGATCCGCCACCGGTCGAGGAACTCGTCGGTGGTGGAAGCGACGGCAATCAGCTCGGCCAGGACGGGTGCCGCGCCGCCGCCCTCTCCGCCGCTCCCGCCGGCCGCCGCCGCCCCGCCGGGCGCAGCCGGCGGGTCGCCCCCGAACAGGAAGGCCGCCGCCGCGTCCCCACCGTCGCGCTCGTCGGCCCCGCCGGGCAGGCCCGTCCGGACGTCGGACAGGACCGCCAGCGCCGGACGTCGCGACTCGGCGGCGAAGAGCAGGGCTCCCACCCCCGACCGCACCGCCCCGCCGGCGTCGACGGCCAACGTCGAGGCCGGCAGGTCGAGGGCGGCGTGGATGACGGCGGCGTTGGTCTTGTCGAGGTAGGGCGGGTTGGCGGTGGCGAAGATGACCCGCTCCGGCACCGGCGTCCTCGCCACCGCCGCGGCCCCCGGTGTGGCCCGCAGCGCCACCCGGGCCGCCTCGACGCCCATCGACGTGGCGTCCTCGTCGTAGGAGGCCACGGCCCGGGTTCCCTTCCCCCCGCCCTCACCGAGGACGGCGGCGATCTCCGAACGCTGCAGGCGGTGGTAGGGCACGTAGGCGCCGTAGGCGACGATCCCGGCCAATCCGAGCCTCCTTGGCGGAACGGCGGTGTGGGCGACCATTGTCGACCACGCCGCCGCTCCGGCTCGAACTGAACGGGCATTCAGCCCGGGGCGGCGCCGGTCAGCCGGGCTTCCCAGGGGGGGACGTTCCGTAGACCCACACCGCCGAGCCCACCGGGGCCAGCTTCTGATCCCAGATGAAGTCCGCCGCGGCGTTGGTGAGCCGCACGCAGCCGTGGGAGGCCGGATACGGCGGCACGAAGGCCGAACCGTGGAAGGCGAAACCGTCAGGGTGGAAGTACTTCGGCCGGTACAGGCGCCCGAGGTGCGACTCCTCGTACCCGTCGACCTCCCGGATGACGGCGAAGCGCCCCTCGGGGGTGTGGGCCTGGTGCTTCGTGCCCTTGTAGGTGTAGGTGCCCTCGTGGCCGGTCGACGTGTTGAAGACGAACTGGGTCTGGCCGCCCCGGACCACGATCAGCACCTGATGGGCCTTGTCGACCTCGACGAGATCGCCGATCGGACTGGCCGGCTTCGGACGGGCGGCGGTCGAGAGGCGCTGTCGGGTGGCGGGGTCGGCCGTGCCGGAAGTCGGGAGCCCCTCGACCTTCTGGAAGGCGTAGACCGCCTGGCGGGTGTTGTCGTCGAACGTGCCGCTGATGGCCGGGCCGACCCAGTAGCCCAGGTCCGTCAGGCGGTGCTGGAGGGCGATGACCTCGGGCCCGGACTCGCCCGGGTTCGTCACGAATGGCTCGCCGTGAACGATCCAGTAGCCGTCGTTGGCGCTGGCGGCGAGACCGACCGCCGTTCCCTCCACCGTCCCGCCGTCGGCCGGGGAACCCTGGTCGGGCAGGCCGAAGGCGTAGATCTGGCCGTCGCGGCCGAGGAGCCAGTAGCCGCCACCCGACGCCGGAGCGGCGATGGCGGAGAC
>JAUZEY010000266.1 GCA_030838785.1 Actinomycetota bacterium
GTGACCGTCGTCCCCGGGGCCACCGTGAGGTCGGCCGGGACGTATTTCCAGTTGTTCGGATCGCGGTCGGAGTCGTCGACCTCGACCGTGTTCCCCGCCGCGTGCGACGGCCGGGCATCGGCCAAGATCGCACCCGCCGTCGGTGCCAGGACCGCCAACGACGCGGCGATCGACGCCATCCACCTGCGCATCTGGTTTCCCTCCCGTTGGCCCGAGGACCGACAGCGGCCCCAGCACCGCCCCGGAAGATCCTTCCAGTTCGGGGAGGCGCACATCCAGTCGTATTTCGGCCGCGGTGACATGACCGGTTAGTCACCATGGAACTACTGTGACCGGCATGCGCACCCGTACCACGTTCATCGTCGCCGCCCTCGTGGCAGCCGTCCTCGCCCCGGCGGGCTTCTCCGGGTCCGCCGGCGCCGCGCCGGTCGCACCCGGCCTGCCCACCGGTTCCTTCACCATCGCCGGTTCGGTCTCCCGGCCGGTCACGATGACCGTGGGCGAGCTGGCGCAGTTCCCGACCCGCGAGGCGACCGCCACCTACGGCTCAGCGAAGGGGCCGCGGACCCACACCTATCGGGGAGCGCTGCTGAGCGACGTCATGGCCTACGCCCGGCCGGTCCTTCCCACGGGCACGCCCAATCCCCAGCTCCGGCTCGTCGCCACGTTCGTCGCCGCCGACGGCTATCAGCTGTCGCTGGGCTGGGGCGAGTTCGACGCCACGGCGGGGAACCGTCCGATCCTGCTCGCCTACTGGATGGACGGCCGCCCCCTCAACACGGAGGGGCCGCGACTGGCCCTGCCAGGGGACGACCGCGGCGGGCGCTACATCGACAGCATCCGGACGATCACCGTCAGCCAGCAATCGTTCCCGTCGCCCCCGTCATCCCAGAACGGAGACCTGATCGTCTCGGGCGCGGTGAAGCAGCCGATGACGCTCCACTGGAACGACCTCGACTTCATGCCCAAGCACCCCGTCGATCTGGCTTCCAACGGGTCGACGCGCAAGGAATCCGGCCCGTACCTGAGCGAGGTCATCGCCAAGGCCGGGGGTCTGACGATTCCTGACGGGGTCACCAACGGCATGCTCCGCTTTGTGGTGGCCGCCATCTCCAAGACCGACGAGGCGGTGGTCGACTACGGCAAGGGCGACCCAGAGGGCGCCGGGACGGAGATCATCGTCTCTATGTCCGAGGACGGGCAGTCGCTGCAGTCGACCGGGGAGCGTCTGGTCATCGCCGGCGAGCCCGGCGTGGGCCACGACGTCGGGAGCCTGCACACCCTCAACGTGGGCAATCCCGACCCGTCGAACGTCGTGCCGGCGGGGTTGGCCGACGATGGGGTGCGGGTCGTGACGGCGGGCGGGATCATCACCTCCGAGGGCGGGGCGTCATCCCGGGGTGACCTGTCGGGCAAGACCCTGAAGGAGCCGATCGTGGCCGCCGACACCGCCACCATCCCCGACTCCTACTGGCTGGTCGCCTCCGACGGGGGCGTGTTCAACTTCGGCGGGGCGCCGTTCCTCGGCTCGCTCGGCGACCTCAAGCTGAATAAGCCGATCGTCGACATCACCGCCACCCAGTCGGGGAAGGGCTACTGGCTGGCCGCCTCCGACGGGGGCGTGTTCGCCTTCGGGGACGCGGGCTTCTCGGGGTCACTCGGCAGCATCAAGCTGAACCAGCCCATCGTCGACATCGTGGCCACGCCGACCGGGAACGGCTATTGGCTGGTGGCCTCCGATGGGGGCGTGTTCGCCTTCGGCGATGCGCCGTTCAACGGCTCGATGGGAGGGGCGAAGCTGGCCCAACCGGTGGTCTCCGCGGCCGCCACGCCGTCGGGCAAGGGCTACTGGCTCCTGGCCGCCGACGGCGGCGTCTTCGCCCTTGGTGACGCCTCCTACTCCGGCCGCGACGACGGCAGCAGCGCCAAGGACGCGCTCAAGATCGTGCCCTCGGCCGCGGGCGCGGGGTACCGCATCGTCCACTCGGACGCGACCGTGACTTCGCACGGCTCGCTTCCGGCGCTGTCGAAGACGTCGTCCACGGCCAAGGTGGTCACAGCCACCGCTTGACAGGTACATCCCTTAAGTTCCGTGACACCTAGTCGCAGGTAGACTACTTTCCGTAACCATGACTCGTCGCACCTCGCGGTCAACCGCGCTCCGCCCCTGGTTCGCCATCCTGGTCGTCCTCGCGCTTCTCGGTGCCGCCTGCGGCAAGGACAGCAAGAGCAAGGTCTCCGCCGACAAGACGACGACTACGACCGAGGCCGCCAGCACGACGACGGCGACCGGGGCATCCAGCACGAGCTCCACGGCCGCCGCCTCTACGACGACGGCGAAGGCCGGGACGCCCACCACCAAGACCAGCGCCACGACCGCGACCACGGCCGCGCCCACCACCACGACCACGGCCAAGCTGGCCGGTGACATCACGGTATTAGCCGCCGCCTCGCTCACCGACTCCTTCACCGAGATGGGCAAGACGTTCGAGGCCGCCAATCCCGGGGTCCACGTGAAGTTCTCGTTCGACTCGTCGTCGACGCTGGCCGGCCAGGCCAACGCCGGAGCGCCGGCCGACGTCTTCGCCTCCGCCGACGACGCCAACATGAAGAAAGCCACCGACACCGGCACCGCGCAGGACGCCCGGCCGTTCACCCGGAACCGTATGGCGATCATCGTGGGCAAGGGCAACCCGAAGGGTGTCGGCTCGGTGAAGGACTTCGAGCGTGTGGCCTGGGTCCGCTGCGCCGACGGAGTGCCGTGCGGCGACTATGCCAAGCAGATCCTGGCCAACGCCAAGGTCGACACCGGGGCGCACCCGCCCAAGTCACTGGAGGCCAACGTGAAGGGCGTCGTGACGAAGGTCACGACGGGAGCGGTCGACGCCGGGATCGTCTATGTCACCGACGGCAAGGCGGCATCGTCGAACTCGGAGACGATCGACATCCCCGACGACATCAACGTGATCGCCAACTATCCGATCGCCCGGCTCAAGCAGACCGGGCGCCCCGACGTGGCCAACGCCTTCATCGCCTTCGTCATTTCCGCCGCGGGGCAGAACATCCTGGCCAAGTACGGCTTCCTCCCACTCGCATGAGCCGTCGCCGCCGGGAGCGGCCGCCGCTCCTGGCATTGGCCGCGGCATCGGTGGCGGCACTGTTCTTCGTGCTGCCGCTGGTCGGCCTGCTGTGGCGGGCGCCGTGGCGGTCGGTCCCCTCCGACCTCGGCTCGCCCGACGTTCGCACCGCCCTGCGCCTGTCGCTCGAGACGTCCCTGGCCGCCGTGGCCCTCTGCGTCCTCTTCGGCGTGCCGCTGGCCTGGGTCCTGGCCCGGATCGACTTCCCCGGCCGTCGGCTCCTGCGGGCGCTCACCGTGCTCCCGATGGTCCTGCCACCGGTGGTCGGCGGCATCGCCCTGATCTACGCCTTCGGCCGGCGGGGCATCGTCGGGCAGTACCTCGAACGCTGGTTCCACATCGTGTTGCCCTTCACCACGAAGGGGGCCATCCTGGCGGAGGCGTTCGTGGCCATGCCGTTCCTCGTGATCACCGCCGAGACCGCCTTCCGCTCCCTCGACCGCAGCTACGAGGACGCCGCCCGAACGCTCGGCGCCACACGCTGGACGGTCTTCCGGCGCGTCACGCTGCCCCTCGCCGGTCCGACGCTTGGGGCCGGGGCGGTCCTGTGCTGGGCCCGGGCGCTGGGTGAGTTCGGAGCCACCATCACGTTCGCCGGCAACTATCCCGGGACGACCCAGACCATGCCGCTGGCCGTCTACCTGTCGCTGGAGTCCTCGCACCCCGAGACAGGTATCGTCCTCAGCTTGGTGCTTCTCGTGGTGTCGTTGGCGGTTCTCGTCGGTCTCCGGGACCGATGGCTCGGAGTGTCCTGAGCTGACGGTCGGCGAGCGGGGGCTCCACGCCCATGTCCGGGCCCGGCTCGGCAGCCTCGAACTTGACGTCGAGCTCGAGGTCCCGCCGGGGCGGGTCGTCGGGCTCCTCGGACCGAACGGCGCCGGCAAGACGACGCTGCTCCGGATCCTGGCCGGGCTGCTCGTCCCCGACGAAGGGCGGGTGGTGCTCGACGGCCGGGTCCTCGACGACACCACCACCGGCGAGCACGTCCCGGCCGAGGCCCGGCCGGTCGGCGTCGTGTTCCAGAACTACGTGCTCTTCCCCCACCTGTCGGCCCTCGAGAACGTCGCCTTCGGGCTCCGCGCCCGGGGCGTCCCCAAGGCCGAGGCCCGGTCCCGGGCGTCGGAATGGCTCGACCGTGTGGGCCTCGGGGAGTTCAGGACCAGTAAGCCGAAGCAGCTGTCCGGCGGGCAGGCGCAGCGCGTGGCCCTCGCTCGGGCGCTGGCCACCGAACCGAGGCTCCTCCTTCTCGACGAGCCCTTGGCCGCCCTCGACGCCAGCACCCGCCTGGAAACGCGCCGGGAGCTCCGCCGCCAGCTCGACGGGTACGACGGGGTCCGCGTCCTGGTCACCCACGACCCGATGGAGGCCATCGCGCTCGCCGAACGGCTCATCGTCCTCGAGGGGGGGCGGATCTCACAGGTCGGAACGCCGGCCGACATCTCCGAGAAGCCCCGGTCCCGCTACGTCGCCGACCTCGTTGGCGTCAACCTGTTCCGAGGATGGGCGGAGGGTGACGAAGTCCGCATCGGTGCGGCCGGCCGACTCGTGGCGCCCGGCGCTGGTCGCGGCGAGGTCTTCGCCGTCGTACACCCTCATGCCGTGTCGCTCTACCGGCAGCCGCCGGGAGGCACGCCCCGCAACATCTGGCAAGGGACGGCGGAGAGCCTCGACCTCGAAGGCGAGCGCGTCCGGGTGCGGGTCGGCGGACCGCTGCCCATCATCGCCGAGGTGACGCCCGGCGCGGTGGCCGATCTGCAACTCGCCGACGGAGGTCCGGTGTGGGTGTCGGTGAAGGCGACTGAGGTGGTCGTCTATCCTGTGTAGCGAGAGATGCCACGTCCCGTGATGGGCTCCGGAGACGACTAGCGTCCCAGGCATGACGCCGAGCGAGGGGCCCGGGCTCTCACTCACCGAGTGGGTGGTGCTCGCCGTCCTATCCGAAGCGCCGTCGCACGGTTTCGCCGTGGCCCGCACGCTGTCCCGGGCCACGCCGCTGGGAGAGGTGTGGACGGTACCGCGACCCCTCGTCTACCGGGCCCTCGGCCGTCTGGAAGAGCAGGGGATGATCGTCACTGCGGGCGAGGAGCCGGGCGACCCCGGGCCGACGAGAATGGTCTACCAGGCCACGGGCAAGGGCCGGAAGGCGGTGGCCCAGTGGCGCGGCGAGCCGGTGCAGCACCTGCGCGACGTCCGCAGTGCCCTTCTGGCCAAGGTGTTGCTCCGTCAGCGGGCGCGAGAATCGCTGGGGCCGCTGGTCGCAGCCCAGCGGGCCGCGTTCGACCCGCTGTTCCAACGGCTCTCGGACCAGTTCCATGAAGGAGAGGGCTCCCGGGTCGTGGCGTCGTGGCGTTACGAGTCGTCCCAGGCGGTGGCCCGCCTCCTCGACCATCTCGGAACGCTGGACGAGGCTGAACCCCCGGCGTGACGACGGCGGGGACCGGCCTCGTTACGGCGGTCAGGCGGAATGGATGATCGTCCCGACGTGCTCGCCCCGGAGGGCCCGCACGAGGTTGCTCGGCACCAGCCCGTTGATGATCTGGATCCGCTCCAGGTGCTTGGCGGCGGCCATCACCTCGAGGAGCATGCGGTCGAAAGGCAGCGTCGTAAAGCTCGTCAGTTCCGACGCCGAGGCCTCCGGGATGAACTCGGCCGTGGCACTACCGGGGTTGTTCGGATCGGCGCTGTAGAGACCGTCGACGTCCTCCACCAGAGTCAGGGTTCGGGCCCCGAGCTCGTCGGCGATCAGGAAGGCACCGGTGTCGGCCCGGTGCGGCGGGATCCTCCCGACCGCCGGCGGGAACTCGTGGTGGTGGTAGGGAGGGAAGGCGCTACCGACCACGGCCCGGCTGGCGGCCAGGTGGATGGCCAGCTGGTTGGCGATCGTCGGGTGGTCGATGTAAGACACGCCCTCGTTGGCCAGGAGGGCGCCGAGGAGGTGCCCGTTCTGGCCCGCTTCCTTGGCCGCCAGACCGGAGAGGGCGCCGGTGGGGAGGCCGAGGTCGAGTCCGACGCTGTAGACGTGGCGGGCCCGGATCCCGGCGCCGGTGAGGATGAGCATGCGGTGTTCGGGCAACGCCCGGCGGAGCTCGTCGACCAAGGGCAGGATCGCCGCCCGTCCCCGGTCCATGATCGAGCGGCCCCCGATCTTGACGACGTTGAGCCAGGGCAGCAGCCGGATCGGAGGCCGGTCGGTCACCGGCCGGGTCAGGTCCCGGTCGAGGAGCGTCTGACGGGCCAGCGACGAAGGCACGTGCTTGGTGGCGGATGTGGCGTCGGTCATTCGCGTTCCTCCTCAGTCCGCCGAGATGATCGTGCCGACGTGTTCGCCGGCGAGGGCCCGGGTGAGATTCCCCGGGACCAGCCCGTTGATGATCTGAATCGACCGCACGTGCCGGGCCGACTTCATGAGATCGAGGACCGGGAATTCGATCACCGCGTCGTGCAGGTTCATGGCCTGCATCTCGTCGACGGTGACTCGGGGGATGAACTCGGCGTCGGGCTTCGTCTTCGGGTTGCCGCTGTAGAGCCCGTTCTCGTCCTTGACGTAGATCATCGCCTTGCAGCCGAACGTCTCGGCGAGGAGGAAACACCCGGCGTCGGTGCGGTACGGCGGGATCAAACCCTCCTCGGGGACCCGCATCCACATCTGGAAGGGCGGCATGCCGCCGAAGATCACGGCCCGGACCTCGGCCAGATACAAGGGAACGGCCGAGAGCCCGGCCCCCTCGACCGTGGAGACGCCGTACTTCGCCATGAGGTGACCGAGCATGGAGGCGTTCTGGCCCGCCACCGAAGACCCGATCTCGGTGAGCACGCCGGTCGGCAGACCGAGATCGGCGGCGATCGAATAGAGGTGACGGGCGCGCGTGCCGGCCCCGGTCCCGATGAGGAGCTGATGGTCCTTGCGAGCCGCGACGAGCTCCTCGACAAGGGGGTAGACCGCCGCCCGACCCCGGTCGATCACGCTCTGACCGCCGATCTTCACCACGCTGGCGTCGGGAAGGATCCGGTAGTCGGGCGCCGAGTCCGTGGCTCGGAGCAGTTCCATGTCGGTCAGGGATCGCTCCATCAGGAGCGCTTCGAGTTCCGCCATCTCGTTCGGCATGCAGACCCCTTCGGTCCGGAGATCGCGGTCACGCTAGCGCTTGCCGACCGGTGAGTACTCCCGGTGTGACTACACGGGCGGAATGCCCCGCTTTGGGATGGAAACAACCATTAGGGGGTATCGAAACTCCAATCCGTCCAGCAGGGCCAGTTTCCGACTGGAAGAGATCGAGGGGAGTCGTAACGTGCGCAAGTCAATGAAATCGATGGTGGCCGCACTCGGGGTCGGAGCGGTGGGGGCCAGCTTCGGGTTCGTGCAGGCCAACGCCGCACCGGCCAAGCCGCCGCCGGCGCCCACGGTGAAGGTGATCGACTCGCCCGACCCGAATCAGCCCAAGGGCTACGACCCGGCCGAGGTCACCGTGAAGATCGGTCAGGCCGTCAACTGGATGAACACCGGCAACGAGGCGCACACCGTGACGGCCGACGACAACTCCTTCGATTCGGGCTCCAAGGCCCACGGAGAGAGTTGGCAGAACACGTTCGCCAAGGCGGGCCAGTTCGCCTACCACTGCACCCCGCATCCGTGGATGAAGGGTGTCGTGAAGGTCACGCCCTGACGCAGGGTCAGGCGGCGTTGCGGGCGCCGTGGTCGTTCCGCACCGGGAACGGCCACGGCGCCCCGCCGCGCCGGGGGTGGCGCCGTTCCGATCCATAATGTGGCTATGGGGTGTGCACGCTGGCCGATGGTGGGGGCGCTGGCGCTGGTGGTCGGCGTGACTGTCGCGCCGCCCGGACCGGCCGCCGAGGGGACAGCGGTGCAGATGGTCGACAACGAACCCGACCTCACGAACTGGCACTTCGATCCGGCCGAAATGATTGTGCCGGTCGGCGCGACCGTCGCGTGGCACAACCGGGGGCACGAGGACCACTCCGTCACTGCCGACGACGGCTCGTTCGACTCCGGCCTCAAGAAGCCGGGGACCGACTTCCAGCGGGCGTTCGCCAAGGCGGGGAAGTACGCCTACCACTGCCAACCCCATCCCTGGATGAAGGGCGTGATCCGGGTTGGCGCCGTGGCGGCGGCGGGGGCCACGGCCACCACAGCCACCACCGCGCCGGCGACGACCACGACGACGCGGGCCGGGCCGGCGACGACGCGGGCCGGGTCGGCGCCGACGACGTTCCCGCCGTCGCTCGCCGCCCCGCCGGCGCCGTCGGGAAGCCAGACGACCGCCACGACACAGGCGCCGGCGTCGCCGGCGTCGACTCCCGCCGCCGCCTCGGGGGGCTCGGCCGCCCCGGCCGGAAAGGCCAGCCATTCCGGAGCGGGCCTGCTCGGGACCCTCGCCGTCGTCCTGATCCCCACGCTCGGTGCCCTGTTGGTGGCGGCGAGGCTGCGCCGCGCCCGGTCGTGACCGCGCGCCCGCGTGGCCAGAGCGGGTACCGGCGCGGCAGACTTGTCGACTGCCGGACGTGGGGGAGAGGCACCGGCTGGACATGGGGGAGGCCGTCGTGAAGCGCTTCGTGGCAGTGCTGGCCGTTGTGGTGTTGCCGGTCCTCGGCTTCAGCCCGACCGCCGGCGCGATCGAAGAGGGCGCCTGCACGATCAGCGGCACGATCGCGTTCGCCTCCCAGACGGCCAGCGCCGGGGCGTGGACCATCGGGCCGGCCGTCATCGACTGCCAGGGCGTTGTCGCCGCCCGTCGTCTCATCACCGGGCGAGGACCCTTCAGTGGCTCAGGGACCTTTGCCGCGCTCGCTCCCGGCGACAGCGCCTGCCTCCGGCAGGCCGGTTCCGGGACGCTCGATTACAAGATCCCGACCACCGCCGGCGACATCGTCGTCACCGAGCCGGAGAACCACACCCTGGCCGGCATCGGTTCCTTCAACACGCCGAGGCTCCACGGCAGCTTCCAGGTCGCGCCGCCGTACGAGGGGGACTGCGCCACGAAGCCGATCAGCCGAGCCACGTTCCTGGCCCAGGTGGTGCTGTACGGCTATCCCCGGGAGCTCCCGAAGCCGCCCGGCCCGAAGCTCGGCTGAGGGACCCAGCTGAAGTAGTCCTGAGAGGCGCCCCCGGCGTCCGTGTAGGCTGACGCCTCGTACGTAAGGGGTAGGTGCTTGACATAACGGGGGATGGACTGTGAAAAAGATCTTTGTCGCCGCGTTCCTGGTGACCAGCACGCTGAGCGTGTCGACGGCGGCATTCGCCGAGGGCCCGCTTCCCGGCCGCCGGCCGCCCTGCTCGATCATCCGGAAGAGCCCGCTCGAATCCAGCGTCGGTGCCGCCGCTTGCGAGCACCCCGCCAGCGGCCCTTCCAACTCGCAGCGCTGACGACCCGATCGTCGCCTTCAGCTTCTAGGTAGCCGGTCGCGGAA
>JAUZEY010000018.1 GCA_030838785.1 Actinomycetota bacterium
GTGGCGGCGGCGGCGGTCTGGCCGGTGGCCTGCCGATCGTGGGCGGTCTCGTGTCGAACCTGCCCATCGTGGGCGGCCTCCTCGGCGGTAGCTCGGCGTCCGGCGGCGGTCTGGCCGGTGGCCTGCCGATCGTCGGCGGTCTCGTGTCGAACCTGCCGGTAGTCGGCGGCCTGCTCGGCGGCTCGGGCGGCAGCGGTCTGGCTGGTGGCCTGCCGGTCGTCGGCCCGCTGGTCAGCAACCTGCCCATCGTCGGCGGCCTCGTCGGCGGCGGCGACGCGTCCATCTCCGGTGGCGGTCTCGGCGGCCTCGTCGGTGGCCTGCCCCTGGTCGGCGGCATCGTGTCGAGCCTGCCCATCGTGGGCGGCGGCGGCGGTCTGGCCTCCGGCGGCGGCCTGCCCATCGTCGGTGGCCTGCCGATCGTCGGTGGCCTGCTCGGCAGCCTCACCGGCGGTGCCGGCGGCCTGCTGGCCGGCGGCCTCCTGTAAAACAGGCTCCACAAGGTCACCGGCCTGCTGGGCGGCCGGTAACGCAAGACACCCACGTGCCTTCCATCCCGCTGGTCGGTGCGGTGCCCAGCCTGTGCAGTGCAGTGCAGTGCTAGTGCAGTACACGACAGAACAACCGCAGGCCATCCCGCTGGTGGCCTGCGGTTCTGTCGTTTGCGGCAGATTCCGCGGTCGAATTCGCGCGGAGAGAGGTGTAAGCCCACTTTCAGTCGAATTGTCAAGTGGGCTCACCTTCGACTTCCGCCATTGGCCCCGTGGCGGAGGCCCAAGGCCCAGCCCGAGTTCATGACGGGAAAGCACCCATGGCTGAGGGAGGACCTGCGTTGGCATCGACGGTACGACGGGTAGGCGCGGCCGGCCTCGCCTTGGGCCTGTGCCTCGGAGCGGCGAGCACCCTGCCCGCCCTGGCTGACACGGCTCCGGCGCCGGTCGGCGGCGCGCTGCTGGGAGCGGTCGACGGAGGGCTGCTCGGCGGCCTTGTCGGCGGCCTGCTCCAAGGTCAGGGCGGAGTCTTCGGGCCCGGCGGAGGCGTATTCGCGGGCGAGAACACGGTTGGTGACGTCTTCAACGGCCTGAGCGGAGGTGTGGGCGGCAGCGACGGTCTTCTCGGCGGCCTGTCCGCTCTGAGCGCCGTCGGCGACGCTCTGGCCAATCCGCAGATCGGCGGAGACGGCAGCTTGGGCAATCCGCAGGTGGGGGGCGGCCCCGTCGGCGGCGTGCTGGGCGGCCTCCTCGGCGGTCTGCCCCTCCTCGGCAGTCTGGTCAGCGGTGGGCCGGGCCTTCTCGGAGGCGTGTTCTAGGCACCACCTCCACATCTCCAAACGCTTGCGCTGGCTCCACGTTGCCGGCCGCCTCCGGGTGGCCGGCAACGTCGCGTCTGCCTCGGTGATTCCGATGATTTTCCACCCTATTTCGCGCTGAAAGAGGGGTTTGCCCACTTTGAGTGGAATCTCTGGACGAAATAGGGGAGGGCCGGCGGCGGTGCCGGCGGATTGCAAGGAGAACTGCTTTGACGACTATTCGACGGGCCGCTGTCCTCGGGCTCGCTCTCGGCCTCGGCCTCGGGGCGCCGGCCATGGCCAGCAGCGGCCGTGCCGGGCATCACGGTTCTGACCACCACAGCACTGCCTGGGGCGTCGACGTCGCCGGTGAGGACGGTCCGGCGTGGGGCCTCACGGTCACCGACCACGGCCCGGCCTGGGGTGTCAAGGTCGCCGACGACAGCGCCTTCAGCCTTCCGGTCGTCGTCGACGGCGACCTCCTGGGCCAGAAGGGTTGGGACCGGGGCCTCTCGGCCTTCGGCATCGACGACGCATCGATCACCGGTGACAACCCGGTGGCCGACGCCTACCTGGGTCAGCCCGGCTCCTCCAACAGCCTCACCGGCTGGACGAACGACCGCGGCGGCTGGCTCGGCGGGCTGCTGGGCGACAACGCCTGGGTCGGCGGGGGGCTCTTCTAAGCCTGCATCTCCGGTCTCGGAGTTCCTGTCGTTGCCGGGCGCCGTCGGGCGGCCGGCAACGTCGCGTTGGGGGAGGCGACCCCCAGCGTGTCCTGGGGGAGGCGGGTGAAGCTCCCGGGCGTCCGGGGTGCCCGGTGGCACCGAAGGAAGGCAAGCTAGGAGTCTCTGATCACGAAAGGCGATCGCCCGTGCTGCTGGCCGAGCTGACCGTCCGCCACACGCGGCGGCACATGCCGACCCGGCGGGTGGCGCTCGGCGACCGGGTGCTGCCCACCGGGCATCCGGGGTACGGCCCGATCCTGCTGGCCTGCCTGGCGGCCACGACGATCGAGGGCCTCGACGAGGAGCAGGCGGAGGCTCTCCTGCCCTTCCTCCGCGAGGCCCGCAACGGGTTGGCGGTGCCGCGCCGGGCCCTGCGCTTCCGGCTCCAGGTCGACACCGAGGGGCTGGCCTACTCCCGCCACCGGCTCCTCGGCGAGGGTCAGGGCCTGGTGGCGGAGCTCGACGTCCACGCCCATCACCCCGTCCCCCAGCTCCTCGGCGCGGTGATGGCGGCGGCGGCGCTGGCCTCCTACCCCCGCCAGCTCGCCCTCCGGGCCATCGAGGGCGCCATCGAGCGGCCGGGCGTTCTGCCCGAGGGCATCACCGCCCGGTGGGTGACCCACATACAGCAGGCGACCGGCGATTTCCGCGCCGGTCGGGCGCCGGCCGCCCCCGGGAAGGGGCGGGCGACCGACGTGTGGTGGGGGGTGCCGGCCGAGCGCCGGTGGGCCATGGAGGTGTTCGGGTTCAGCCCCGACGCCTCGCTGGAACGGGAGGACGTCCTCCGGCGGTTCCGGCGGCTCGTCCGCCTGGCCCATCCCGACCATGGCGCGGCCCACGGCGGTGCGGCGGAGCGGATCGTGGAGCTGGGCGAGGCTCGGAGAGTTCTGCTCCACGAGCGGTAGGGTTTCTCCGCCCAAATCACCACAGCAGGGAGAGTCCGCCGCCATGAAGGTCACGATCGTCGGATCCGGTTTCTACGGCTCCACCACCGCGCTGCGCGTCGCCGAAGCCGACATCGTCGACGAGGTCGTGATGGTCGACATCATCGAGGACAAGCCTCAGGGCCTGGCCCTCGACATGATGCAGAGCCGGCCCATCGAGCGCTTCGAGACGCGCATCACGGGCAGCAACTCCTACGACGCCACCGCCGGTTCCGACGTGTGCGTGATCACGGCCGGGCTGCCCCGCAAGCCGGGGATGAGCCGGATGGACCTGCTCGAGGTCAACGCCAAGATCGTGGGGGACGTCACCCGGCAGCTGGTGGCCGGCTCGCCCGACTCCATCCTCATCGTGGTGTCGAACCCGCTCGACGAGATGACCGCCCTCGCCGCCCAGGTCAGCGGGTTCCCCCACGACCGGGTGGTGGGCCAGGCCGGCATGCTCGACACGGCCCGCTTCCAGCACTTCGTGGCCGAGCGTTTCGGCATCTCGCCGCTGGAAGTGGAGGCCATCACCCTCGGCAGCCACGGCGAGACGATGGTGCCGGTGCCGAGCCAGGTGAAGGTGGCGGGCAAGCCGTTGTCCGAGGTGGCCGACGCCGAGACCATCGACGAGCTCGTCCGCAAGACCCGGGATGGGGGCGCGGAGATCGTCGGGCTGTTGAAGACGGGTTCGGCGTACTACGCCCCGTCGTCCGCCGCCGCCGCCATGGTCAAGGCCGTCGTGAGCGACAGCAGGGCGCTCATGCCGGTGTGCGCCTGGATGACGGGCCAGTACGGCATCTCCGACGTGTACCTCGGTGTGCCGGCCCGGCTGGGCCGTGGCGGCGTGGAGGAGATCGTCGAGCTGCCGCTGACCGACGAAGAGGTCGCGGCGCTGCGCACCGCCGCCGACGCCGTGCGGGCCAAGCAGGCCGACGTCACCCAGTTCATCGAGGGGTAGCCGCCGCGGTCAGAAGCCGGGCAGCGGGGCGGGGATGTCGACCCGGTCGATGACCGTTCCGTCGGTGGCGACGGCGGTGACGGCCATCCGGTCGGAGAAGACCTCGACGCCCGTGAAGTGATGCTTGACCACGCCCGCCCGCATCTCCGGCGCCCCACAACCGGGGATGAGCGGGTAGAGCTCGCGACCGCCGCCGCCGGTGACGATGAACGTCGTGCCCTCGGCGGTGAGGAACCGCTGGTAGTCGTGGTCGTGGCCGGTGAGGACCAGGGGGACCTTCCCGGAGTTGAGCGCCGAGTACCAGTGGGTGATGACCTCGGGCGTGCGGCCGTGGAGCCCGCAGGAGAACACCGGCTGGTGGAAGACGGCCACGGTGAACAGCGGGGCCGCCGGCTCGGCCAAACGGTCGGCAAGCCACCTCGCCTGCGCGTCGTCGGGGTGGTTGGCGTCGAGGAACAGGAACCGGACGCCGGGCAGCGTCTTGACGAAGGGGAGGGCGGGCAGGCCGAGGAACTTCAACTGCTCGGCGCCGTGGCCGGCGGCTTCGTCGTGGTTGCCGAGCGTCGCCCACAGGGGCCGGCCGGTCACCTGCAGGGCGGTGTAGGGCGCCTTGAGATAGGCCTCGAACAGCTTCGGTTCGCCGAAGTCGTAGACGTTGTCGCCGGTGGTGACGAGCGCGTCGACGCGGTGTCCGTCCCGGATCCACTGCAGCATGGCGGCCGCCACCGCCCCTTGCGCCGTACCGCCGCCGAAGTCGCCGAAGGCCACGAAGCCCGACATCGGGTGGTCGGTGTCGAAGGGCGGCTGCCCGTCGTCGGGAAGGGCGACAGGCTTCACGGGAGCGGTAGTCGAGGTGGTCGGCGGCGCGGACGTCGTCGACGATCCGAGCGCCGCGCCGTGTTCCCGGCGGGTCGGGGTGCAGGCGGTCACGAAGCCGGCGGCGAGGAGACCCAGCATCTGCCGGCGCGACAGCGGCGCGGGGGCCATGAAGCCACGGTACCCGGGCCCGGATGAGGCAGGGCCTCGGCAATCGGACAAGTCTGTGCCCCGATGTCCGCCACGTTGAGACCGAGCGACGAGCACCGACGCCCCGCCGGGCCGGACCCGTGGTGGGCCGACGCCTGGGAGATCGACTTCGCCGGCGACGCCACGGACGAAGCCTCCGGCGGGGTGGGCGGGTTCGTGCGGCTCGCCCTGCTGCCGGCCCACGGTGTCGCCTGGTGGTGGACCGGCCTGCTGACCCCCCGGCTGGTGGCGGTGCGGGACCACGAGGTGCCCCTGCCCCGAGCCGGCCTCGAAGTGCGGGCGGACGGACTGTGGGGCGAGCTCGTCTGCGAGACGCCACTCGAGCACTGGAGCGTCGGGCTCGAGGCGTTCGGCATCGGCTACGACGACCCGGCCGATGCCTGGGGCGACGAGTGGGGCGAGCGCCTGCCCGTCGGCCTCGACCTGGAGTGGGAGGCCACCGCCGAACCCGGCGACCTGGCGCCGGCCGGGCCGACACCGGGTCCCGGCGGGGTCGCCTACTGCCAGCCTGGCCGGGTCAACGGCGAGATCCTCGTCGGGCCCGACCGGATCCCCATCGCCGGGACGGGGTTCCGTTCCCGGGCCTCCGGCGTCCTCGACTGGTGGTCCGGCGACCCTCACCGCCGCCTGGCCTGGGTGACGAGCGACGGCGCCGGCCGTGTCGACGCCGGGCCGGATCGCTCCACCGCCGTCCTCGGAGAGGCGCCGCTGCTTGTCACCGCCCCCGGGCGCCCGCCGGTGCGCCTGGCCAGGGCGCTGTGCCGGGTCGACGGCGCCGACGGCGGCACCGGCTGGGCCGAGCAGTTCCCGGCAGCCGATCGTCTTGGAGTCCCGAAGGCGCGATAGTCGCGCCCTCGGGACTCCAAAACCCGAAGCGACTAGAGCCGGGGCCCGGTGATCGAGCGGGTCGTGGCGGCGTCGAGCTTGCCGGTCGCCGGGAGGCCGAGTCGCTGCTGGACGGCGGCGATGGCGGCCTTGGTAGCCGGGCCGAGCACGCCGTCCTGCGCCACTGGCTGGCCGAGCAGCCCGAGCACGCGCTGGAGATAGATGGCGGCCGCGCCGTTGGCAGGGCGGCCGGTCGGGAGCTCCCAGGTGGTGGCCTCGTCGATGGCCGACCATTGCTCGGCTGTGGCGTGGTTCCATACCCAGAACGACACGGCGACGGCGCCCTTCGACATGGCCGTGTTCATGAAGGCGACCAGCTGTTCCTTGGGCGGGTCACGATCGGGCCCGCCTTCCGGCCCGCCGTTGTAGGCCTGGCCGATCGGCAGAACGGGCTTGCCGAGGGGAGCGAGGGCGGCGATGGCGCCGGCGACGTCGGCGACCGGGTCACGGTTCTGCCAGTAGACCATCGGGGCGATGGCGTCGAAGCTGGCGGTGGCCTCGGCGAAGGGGAAGGGCCGCTTGGGACTCGGCCGGGGGACGGTGGCGATGAGCGGGTAGCTCGGCCCCACCAGCTCCCGGATCTTGGCGCCGTAGGCGGCGGCGCGCTCGGCCGTGAGGGTCACACCCTCCGAGGACGTCTCGATGTCGGCCGAGAAGGCGTCGATGCGGTGCCCGGTGGGCGTGGCGTAGCTGATCTCTTCCTTGGCCCGGGCGGCGTCGGCCGCGGGGTCGTCGAGGTACACGAAGTCCCACCCGACCACCTTCAGGCCGGCGGCGTGGGCCACCGGGAGCAGCTTGTCGAGCTCGGGCTGGTCGTAGAACCCGCCCTTCGACGAGCCGAGCCGGAGGTAGAGGTGGGTGAGGCCGGCGGCCTTGGCCTTGTTGACGACCTTGACGGCGTCGCCACCCTCGGCCATCGACAGCTGGTAGAGCCACATGCCCTTCCCGAGCGGGACGATCGGCTTCGGCGCGGGGGCCGCGGCCGGCGGGGCCGGCGGCGTGGCTGCCACCGGGGGGGCCGGGGGGGTTGTGGCCGGCGGGGCGGCGGCCTCGGCGGCCCGGTCGGGGGTGGCGGGCGGGGCGGACGGATCGGCCGCCACCGGCGGAGCGGGGGCGGTGGTCGGCGGGTCGGCGGCCAGGGGGGAGGTGGCGGGCGGTACGTCGTTGAACACGTCGCCGCCAGACAGGGCGGCGGCGGTTTCGAGCTTCGCCGGCACTCCGGACGGGCGCATTACGGCGGTGGCCACCCCCACCGTCAGCACGGTGAGCGACAGGAAGAGAACCTGGAGATGCCGCGGCCGCCCGGAGAGCATGCGCAGAGGCATGGACCTTCTCCTTTCTGGGTAGCCGTACGGTCAGTACAACGACGGAGGGTGCGTTCAATGACGCGTGTGTAATCCCTGACCGTCTTTTTCGACGCGTCGCCCGCGTTCCTTGAGAGTTCCTAGTGCCTGGAGATGGCGCGACGAAAGAATTTCTTTCGTTCCGGCCCGACAATTGCTGGAATCCAGCCCGCTCGGAAACCAGTTATTGGCAAAACTGGCTCAGGTTTCCTTGACCTCGAGCTCGCCGTCGGCATAGCGGGCCCGCAGGACCTTTTTGTCGAACTTGCCGACGCTGGTCTTGGGGACCTCTTCGATGAAGGTCCAGCGCTCCGGCAGCCACCACTTGGCGACCCGGTCGGCCAGGAACCCCTTGAGGTCCTCCACCGAGGTGTCCTCGCCCTCCTTGAGGACCACGCAGGCCAGCGGCCGCTCGTCCCACCGCTCGTCGGGAACACCGACGACCGCCGCTTCCTTCACCGCCGGATGGCCCATCAGTGTGCCTTCCAGCTCCACGGAGGAGATCCACTCGCCGCCCGACTTGATGACGTCCTTGGCCCGGTCGGTGATCTGGATGAAGCCGTTGGACTCGACGCAGCCGACGTCGCCCGTCCGCAGCCAGCCGTCGTGGAACTTCTGCGGGTCGTCGTCCTTGTAGTAGGAGGCCGTGATCCAGGGGCCGCGGACCTCGATCTCGCCCACCGCCTCGCCGTCCCAGGGGAGGACCGAGCCGTCGTCGGCGGTGATGCGCAGCTCCACGCCGGCCACCACCCGGCCGGTCTTGGCCCGCCATTCGAAGTCCTCCTCGGGCGGGGCGCTCTTGGGCGTCATGGCCACGGCGGCGATGGGGGAGGTCTCGGTCATCCCCCACGCCTGCACGATCCTCACGCCGTGACGCTCCTGGAACGCCTCCATGAGGCTCCGCGGAACGGCCGAGCCGCCGCAGGGCACCAGCCGCAACGAGGTGAGGTCGACGCTGTCCTTGTTCTTGTCGGCGTAGGCCAGGATGTCGTTCCACACCGTGGGGACGGCGCCCGACACCGTCGGCCTCTCGGCCATGATCAGCTTGCACAGCGGCTCGCCCTGGAGGAACCGGTTCGGCATCACGAAGTCGGAGCCGGTCATCCAGCCGGCGTAGGGGAGCCCCCAGGCGTTGGCGTGGAACATCGGGACGATGGGCAGGATGCGGTCCCGCTCGGTCAGGCCGAAGGTCGTGCCGCTGGTGGCGGCCATGGAGTGCAGGTACGTGGAGCGGTGGCTGTAGACGACACCCTTCGGGTTGCCGGTCGTGCCGCTCGTGTAGCACATGGCCGCGGCCGACCGTTCGTCGACCTCGGGATAGTCGTAGCCGCCCGGCTCGGCGGCCAGCAGTTCCTCGTAGGAGAGGACATTGCTGCCGAGCGGGCTGGTGTCGCCGTCTCCGATGATCACGAACTGCTCGACGGTCTTGAGCTCGGCCGCCACCCGGGCCAGGAGCGGGATGAGCGTGGCGTCGAGGAGGATCACCCTGTCCTCGGCGTGGTTGGCGATGTACGTCAGCTGCTCGGGGAACAGCCGGAGGTTGAGCGTGTGGAGCACGGCCCCCATCGAGGGGACGGCCATGTAGGCCTCGAGGTGTTCCTGGTTGTTCCAGGCGAAGGTCCCGACCCGGTCACCCTCCCGGATGCCGAGCCGGGCGAGGGCCGAGGCCAGCCGGTCGGCGCGCTCGGCCACCTGGGCGAAGCTGGCCCGCCGGCACGACTCGCCCTCGAACGTCACCACCTCACTCCCGCCGAACACGTTCCGGCCGTGGCGGAAGATGGCCGAGATGGTGAGCGGGAAGTCCTGCATGGTCGAGAGCATGGCGGGTGAACCTCCTGGCCAGAGCGTTCGGAGCAGAGAGAGACGATACCGGCACCGGGGGTCGCGCCGTCGACGGCTTCTCAGGTTCGGGAATCGGGGCTGTGCCTCGTCCTGTCGGGCTCCGTCCTCCTCGCCCTCCTCGCCGCCAGTATGGTCATCGGCCGTCAAGCCCCCGGGTCGGCGGCGCCCCTGCCGCCTCCTCTTCCGGCCCGGGAGCGCTCGCCCCCGCTGGAGTGACCGGATGACCGACGAGCCCCAGGTACCGCCCGAGGCGGGAACCCCCCC
Source organism: Actinomycetota bacterium (assembly GCA_030838785.1). Lineage (GTDB taxonomy): Bacteria > Actinomycetota > Acidimicrobiia > IMCC26256 > BP-133 > BP-133. Next base: position 9,255 of record JAUZEY010000018.1, read on the forward strand.
GCCGGGCCCCGCCGACGCCGGGGCCGGGGCCGGGGAACACCAGACCACCGCCGCGGGCGACTCCTCCGAGTGGGACGGGTCGGCCGCCGAGCCCCCGCCGCCGCCGCCGGAGCGGGGCCCGTCCCGGCTGACCCTCGTCGCGGTGGCGCTGGTCGCCCTGCTGGCCGGCGCCGGCACGGCCTACGCCGTCGGCCACCGGGGCGGGAGCTGCCCCCCGAAGGGCTCCGCCCTCAGGATCGAGGGGACGACGATCAGCGACGCTGACTTCAACCGCCGGATCGAGCTGCTCAAAGCCCTCTACGACGTGCGGCCGCCGACCGATCCCGCTCAGCTGGCCGCCTTCAAGGGCGAGGCGGCCAAAGGGTTGGCCCAGGGCGTCCTCGTCGCCCACGACGTGGCCAAGCACAAGCTGCAGGCGGCCGACAAGACCGTGCGGGACCGCCTCGACCGCTTCGTCGCCCAGCGGTACCCCGAGGGCGGGCGGACCCAGTTCATCCAGGCGCTCGGCACCTACGGGGTCTCCGAGGACGACGTGCTGGGGGAGTTCCGCCGTCTCCTCGAAACGAGCGCCCTCTTCCAGGCCCTCACCGCCGACGTGAAGGTCAGCGACGACCAGATCACCAAATCCTTCGGCGAGCGGAAGGACCAGTTGGCCGTCCCCGAGCGGCGCCACCTCCGCCACCTGGTGGTGGCGACCGAGGACGAGGCCAAGAAGGCCCTGGCCCGCATCAAGGGACCGGAGACGTTCCAGGCGGTGGCCAAGGACGTCTCGCTCGACACCAGCACGAAGGACCAGGGCGGCGACCTGGGCACCGTCAGCCGGGCCCAGCTCGACCCGGCCTTCGCCACGGCGGCGTTCGGCGCCGCCAAGGGGGCGACGTTCGGGCCCGTCATGACCAAGAACGGCTGGCATGTCGGCCTGGTGGAGGACATCATCCCCGGTCACCCCGTCACCCTGGCCGAGGTCCACGACGCCCTGCGCGACACGCTGCTGGCGGAGGCCCGCCTCGGCCAGTGGCGCAACTACCTGGCCGGACGGATCCGCACCGCCAGCGCCTGCTACGCCAAGGGCAACCGCCCGGCCGACCCCAAGGCCCCACCGCCCGACATCACCCCGACGTCGTCGCCCTGAGGGCGGGGTCCGTCAGTCGGGGAAGGCGGCCAGGCGGCCGAGCAGCTCGACCGGATCGGCCGCCACCCGGAGCAGCCCCCGGTGCCTCCGGCTCACGAAGCCCTCGCTCACCAGCTGATCGAGGAAGGCGACCAGCGGCGAGAAGAACCCGGCCACGTCGAGGAGCCCGGTCGGCTTGGCGTGGAGCCCGAGTTGAGACCACGTCGTGATCTCGAACAACTCCTCCAGCGTGCCGAGCCCTCCGGGCAGGGCCGCGAAGCCGTCGGACAGGTTGTACATGAGGGCCTTGCGCTCGTGCATCGTCTTCACGACGTGGAGGTCGGTGAGGCCGTAGTGGGCGATCTCCTTGTCGCTCATCGCCTCCGGGATGACGCCGATGACCTCGCCGCCGGCGTCGAGGACGGCGTCGGCCACCACCCCCATGAGGCCGACCCTCCCCCCGCCGTAGACGAGGTCGATGCCCCCTGCCACCAGGGCCTCGCCCATGGCGCGGGCCGCCTCCCGGTAGGCGGGCCGGACGCCGTGCTTCGAACCGCAGAAGACGCACAGCCGCTTCAGGTCCGTCATGAACGAGGGACACTACCGAGGTGAGCGAGGCCCGGGGGATGGGGGACGGTGGTGCTGGCCGCCGGATCCGACCACGACGGAGGGCCCGGGTCAGGAGGGCCGGCCCGACCCAGGCCTCTTCCGTCGTGTACCCGGGAAACCCGGGTCACACGTCCCTTCAGGGAGGCGCGGCTCGGCAAGTGATGCCGGGGTCCCTCCCACCATCTCACCGGCGGTGCCAGCCGGGAGTCGGCGTAGGGACCCTCCCCAGCAGCCGCTTTCTCACCCAAATGGACGTTCAGGAGTGGAATACGCCGTCTCGGCCCGGATGTCCTCTTTTTCGCTCGTCCCGTTTTCCCGGAATTCCGACCGATCAAGTAGCGTGAGGCAACTGAGTCGGCGGCACCTGCCGCGTCACGCTGACCCACTGGGTTCTGGGAGAGGGCATGGACTTCAACGAGACCGCCGAACACGGGATGCTGCGGGAGGCCGTCCGCAAGATCGGGCTGGACTTCGGGCACGAGTACTACGTCGAGAAGTCGAAGACGGACGGGCGCATGGGCGAGCTGTGGTCGGCCGTCGCCCAGGCCGGCTTCATCGGCGTGAACATCCCCGAGGAGTACGGCGGCGGCGGCATGGGCCTCCTCGAGCTGTCGATGGTCGGCGAGGAGCTGGCTGCGGCCGGCTGCCCGGCGCTGCTCATGGTCGTCTCGCCCGCCATCTGCGGCTCGGTCATCGCCAAGCACGGGACCGACGAGCAGAAGCGCACCTGGCTGCCGAAGATCGCCGGCGCGGAGGACCCGGCCTACAAGATGGCCTTCGCCATCACCGAGCCCGACGCCGGGTCGAACTCCCACAAGCTCTCGACCACCGCCACCCGCGACGGCGACGAATACATCCTCCGGGGCACGAAGTACTACATCTCCGGGGTCGACGAGGCGCAGCACATGCTGGTGGTCACCCGCACCGGCGTCGACGAGAACTCGGGGCGGGGCAAGCTCTCGCTCTTCGTCGTCGACACCGACGCTCCCGGCCTCGAGCGGACCGTCATCCCCATGGAGATCTGCGCCCCCGACAAGCAGTACACCCTGTTCTTCGACGAGGTCCGGGTGCCGGCCGACCGGCTCATCGGCGCCGAGCACGAGGGCCTGCGCCAGGTCTTCACCGGCCTCAACCCCGAGCGGGTCATGGGCGCCGCCCAGGGCACCGGCATCGCCCGCTACGCCCTGGAGAAGGCGTCGGCCTACGCCATCGACCGCCAGGTGTGGGGTGTGCCCATCGGCATGCACCAGGGCCTGTCCCACCCGTTGGCCATCGCCAAGATCGAGGTCGAGCAGGCCCGGCTCATGACCCAGAAGGCGGCCTGGCTCTACGACACCGGAGGCGACGCCGGCGAGGCGGCCAACATGGCCAAGTACGCCTCCGCCGAGGCGTCGCTCAAGGCGCTCGACCAGGCCATCCAGACCCACGGCGGCAACGGCCTGGCCACCGAGTACGGCCTGGCCACGCTCTACGGCCTGACCCGCCTGTTCCGCACCGCCCCCGTCAGCCGGGAGATGGTGCTGAACTTCGTGGCCCAGCACAGTCTGGGCCTCCCGCGGTCGTACTAATCGACGAAACCCGCCTTTCGCAGGAGGCATAGAGTCCAGTCATGTTCCTGACGAGCGACGAACAGGAAGACTTCCGCCAGGCCGTCCGCCAGATGTGCGAGGACAAGGTCGCCCCCCACGCCGCCGAGTGCGACGAGAAGGCGCAGTACCCCTGGCACGCCCACGAGGCTTTCTCGGCCATGGGTCTGATGGGACTGACCTTTCCCGAGGATTGCGGGGGGTCGGGCGCCGACCACGTCACCTGGGCCATCTGCATCGAGGAGATCGCTCGGGTCGACGCCTCCTCCTCGCTGATCCCGGCCATCTGCGACCTGGCCATGACCCCGGTCATGCGCTACGGCTCCAAGGAGATCCAGCAGCGGTTCATGAAACCGATCTGCGAGGGACGGGCCCAGGCCAGCTACTGCCTGTCGGAGGCCGAGGCCGGCTCCGACGTCGCCTCGATGACCACCAAGGCCGTCCGGGACGGCGACGAGTGGGTCATCAACGGCCGCAAGCAGTGGATCACCAATGCCGGGATCTCCGACTTCTACACCGTGTTCGCCAAGACCGACCGGTCCGCCGGCCATCGCGGCATCTCCGCCTTCGTGGTCGAGAAGGACACGACGGGCTTCTCCATCGGCAAGCTGGAGCACAAGCTCGGGATCCGGGCCAGCCCCACCGGCGAGGTGATCCTGGAGGACGTGCGGGTCCCCCACGAGAACCTGGTCGGCGAGGAGGGCAAGGGCTTCTACTACGCCATGGGCACGTTCGACTGGTCCCGTCCGGTCATCGGCGCCCAGGCGGTCGGGATCGCCCAGGGCGCGCTCGATTTCGCCAGCAACTACATGAACGAGCGCCGCACCTTCGGCCAGCCGCTGACGAGCTACCAGGGCCTCCAGTTCATGGTGGCCGACATGGCCATGGAGATCGAGGCCGCCCGCGGCCTGGTCTACCGGGCGGCCGCCATGGCCGACACCAACCATCCCGACCTGACCCGGATGGCGTCGATGGCCAAGTGCTTCGCCGGTGATGTGGCCATGAAGGTCACCACCGACGCCGTCCAGCTCCTCGGCGGCTACGGCTTCACCAAGGAGTTCCCCGTCGAGCGCATGTTCCGCGACGCCAAGATCACGCAGATCTACGAGGGCACCAACCAGATCCAGCGGATGGTCATAGCCCGTAAGACTTTTACGGGCGTTCGGTAGACCGCCGTTCCGGGCCCGCCCCGCCAGCGCCGACCAGGCGCGGTTCAGGAGGGGGTGACCGGGAAGCCCGGGGTGGCGAAGGCTTGGCCGTCGGGGGAGACGACGACGCCTTCGTAGCCGGCGAGGC
>JAUZEY010000032.1 GCA_030838785.1 Actinomycetota bacterium
GCGTCGGGTCCGCCGCCGCCTGGCTGGCCGACTGCCTCGTCCACCTGGAGGTCGACCCCGCCCGCATGCGGGCCAACATCGGTGCCGACCTCGAGCAGTACCTCGACCCCGCCCCCTTCCTGGCTTCTACGGGGGACATCGTCACCGCCGCCGTCCGCCGCCATACCGCCCGTCGGGAGGCCCCATCAAGCGAGGATCCGGCATGACCGATTTTGACGACGGCATGGAGGTCCGCCGGGCGGTGCTGGGCGACGACCATGTCGACCGCACCCTGGCCCGTCAGGACGAGTTCACCGCTCCGTTCCAGGAGTTCATCACCCGTTACGCCTGGGGCGGGGTCTGGGGCCGCCCGGGCCTCGACCGCCGCACCCGGTCGTGCGTGACCGTGGCGCTGCTCACGGCGCTGCGCAGCCACGACGAGCTGGCGCTCCACATCCGGGGTGCGCTCCGCAACGGCGTCACACCCGACGAGCTGCGCGAGGTCCTCCTCCACACCGCGGTCTACGCCGGCGTGCCGGCCGCCAACTCCGCCTTCGCCGTCGCCCAGCCGATCCTCGCCGAGCACCGCTCAGAGCCGGAAGGCTGAACGCATGCTCCGGGCGGAGTCGGCGCGGCCGAGGTAGGTCCGCAGGCCCAGCATCTCCTCGGTGGTGCGCAGCAGGGAGTAGTGGTCGAAGGGGGTGGTCGGCGCGGTGCCGGGACGGGTCGTCGGGCTGATCACGATGTTGGGGATGATCCCGTCCTCGTCCCACATGACGAACACGGCGGTGTTGCCATCGAGGTAGGAGCGGCTCGTCAGGATGCGTCGGAGCCAGACCGAGAGCCACACGTCACCCCGCTTCACCGCGCAGTCGTGGCTGTCGTTGCACAGGTTCGGCGTGACGAAGGAGAAGGCCGGGAGCGTGCCGTCGTCGAGGGCCTGGGCGAAGGGGCCGGAAACCGTCGTACCGAGGGGAACGTTGTCCCGGCGGCAGGCGGCCCGGTCGTCGCCACCCCGGTAGTACGCCGCCGGATTGTGCTTGACGACGTAGAGGCCCTTGGGCTCGAGGACGCACCGGCCGGGCATGTCCTCCTGGTAGCTGACGGCGTTGCGGCCGCGGGCCCGCACCTGGCGGAAGAGGTTGTCGTCGGTGATGCCGTGGTCGGCCGGGGGCCGATCGTCGGTCACCCCGAAGGTGCGGCCCGACGTGGCGGCCAGGTAGTTGGGCAGGCTGGGGCTGGCCACCGAGGAGTAGCGCCGCGCCGAGCCGCAGGCCTCGGCCAGGGCGCTCTCGTAGGGCGCCGCCGGGTTCCCGATGACGTCGTCGCGGGCCTTGTTCTCCATCCAGATCCAGATCACGTGGTCCCAGGTGGCCGGCGGCGCCGCCTTCGCGCCGCAGGGGGCGGCGCCGGGGGCGGGCCCGACCGGCGGACCGGGGGGCAGCTCGGCCCGGAAGGAGAAGACGTCCCGGGCGGAGGGATCGACCCTGACCCGGACCCAGGCGACGTCGGCCGGGCCGAACGTCTGGAGTCGCGTGAAGTTGGGCACCGTGGTGCCTTCGGGGTCGATCATCGGCTTGTCGACCCCGAAGCGCCCGCTGTCGCCATGAACGAGGAGGACGGGCTTCTTGAACGCCATCGTCTCCGCCCGCAGCGCGCCGCGCAGCCCGTTGTAGGCCGGCACGTCCTGCTGGAAGAAGGGATCAGCCTGCCACACGAGCACGACGCCGGCGCTGCCGTCGCGCTTCGCCCGGTCGAAGGTCTGCTTCAGCCATTCGATGGTGGCGGCCCGGCGGGGGGCATACTCCGGCGCCTCCAGGTCGTCGTGGCTGCCGACGACGTGGAGGGTGGCGAACGTGACGCCGCCGTAGCGCCAGCGGGCGTTCTCGGGATAGCTCGGCGTCTGCCGCTCCAGCCGAAGCGTCGCGGCCCGGGGACCGTCGGAGGAGAAGAAAGCGCGGCGCAGCGCGGCCAGCCGCTGCGGCGGATCCATGCCCTCGGTGCGGCAGGCGAGCCATTCGTTCTCGCCCGGCGTGTAGAGGAGCGGGGCGTCGAAGCGGGCGAACAGCTCCCGGGTGTCGGCATAGAAGCGGTCGGTACAGGCGTCGGGGTCGGCGCCGATGTTCCCGTCGTGGACGGAGAACGCCAGCCCGGCCGCATTCATGTCCTGGACGAGGCCGGGGAACCGGGCCTGCTCGTCAGGCGTGAAGCGGGTGTCGCCGATGGCGCCGAAGTCGAACGCCCGGGGCGTCGGGGCCGGGGCGGCGCCCACCGGCGCCTGAAGGGGAGTGGTGATGAGGGCTACGCCGAGCCCGAGGGAGCAGAGCCACCGTCTGGTCACCGCCGGATCGAACCACCGCGGGGGCGGGGCGCGACAGATGATCCCGGGTGGACCTAGAGTCCCCGCCGGAACCGGGCCCGGAGCCGGCCGGGTACCCCGTCAGCCCGGCGGGGCCGGGTCGTCGGGTGTCGGCGCCGCCGGCGGGTTCGGTGGAGGGTCCGGGGCCTTCGGAGGTTGCGGGGGAACGGACGGCGGCTTGGGCGGCGTCGACGGTACGAACTGCAGCGGGGGAACCGGGATCGGGACCCCTGGCACCATCGGGGCGGCCGGGGCGGCGTCGAGGAGCGGGCCGGGGTCGGGCGTGAACCAGGGGTCGTTGGCCATGTCCCGGAAGGCGGCCAGCGTCTCGGGCGTGGACGTGACCCGCCAGTCGTAGTCCTTGTTGGCGTCGAAGTAGAGGACGGCCTTGATCCCGGGGAACTTCGTCTTGAGCGCCTCCCGGGCCTCGGTCAGCCACTGGGCCTTGTCGCCGGGGTTGCGTTCCTGGGCTCCGAACTCGCCGACCATCAACGGCTTGTGGTGGGCCAACCCCCAGTCATAGAACGAGGTGTAGATACTGGCGAAGCTGCGCCACTGGTCGCCGGAGCGGCCGGGCGCCCAGTTGTAGCCGTCGGAGCAGATCCAGTCGACGTACTCGTCTCCGGGGTAGAAGCTCGGGGCGTTGCCGCCGTCGTTGAACGCCGTGGCGTTGGGGCACCAGACCCATTGCACGTTGTTGGCACCCTCAGTGGCGAACACGTCGTGGATATGGCGCCAGGCGGCGACGTAGAGGGCCGGGTGGCCGGAGTCGTTGGCCTTGCGCCGCCCGTCCATCTCCCACATCCAGCGGATCATCACCTTGCCGGGCAGGGCCTTGATGGCCGTGGCCCGGGTCCTGATCAGATCGTCCTGCAGGCCGAGGTCGATCCCGAGGTTGAGCGTGCCGTTCCACGAGATCAGCGGCACGCGGCCGGCCTGGAGGTCGGCCTGTTCCCGGGCCGTGGGGAACTCCTTGTCCCAGGGGTAGAAGTGGTGGTCTATGGCCAGCCGGCGGCCGAGGTCGTGCTCCCGGCTCACCACGGCGGCCATCTGCGCGTCGGCCCCGCTGCCGCCCTGCACGTAGGCGCCGAACAGGGCGCCGGGTGGGCCGGCCGGGGCCGGGGCGACGTCGGCCGACGTCGCCGGCGGCACCGGCAACACGGGGACGGCGGGGAGGGGTAACGGCGGCTGTGGATCTGCTCCGCTGCCACTCACATTGACTGCCGCCACACCGGCAACGAGGACGACGAGTGCCGTCAGCGTGCGGCGGACGAAGGACCCGGGGAGAGCACGGTTCGCGCACATTTCACCCAGAACGTTACCGCGACCACGGCCGGTGGCAACAGCACCCCCTTCAGCACCCGTTGGCTATCGGGTGCCACCCGGCGGAGGTCCGTCGTCGGGGTCGTCGGCCAGGCGGTCGGCGTAACGGTGGGCGTCGAGCCGGTTGAGGACGGGTATGTAACGCAGCTCGAGGTCGAAGATCGTGAGCAGGGCCACGAACAGGGCCAGCCAGGGATGGCCCGTGCCGGCCACGATGCCGATGGCAGTGGCGGCGAACATGGCTGCCGCCGAAGTGATGCCCTTGATCATGCCCCGGTCGCCCCGGAGCACGAGACCGGCGCCGATGAAGCCGATTCCGGTCACGACCCCGCCGATGGCCTGGGGCGCGGGCCCGACGGTCACCGCCGACACGGCGGCGGCCGCCGTGCCGACCAGGGCGAAGGTCCGGTCGCCGGCCGGGGCGCCCCGCAGCGCCCGTTCGAAGCCGACGACGAAGCACAGGGCGAAGGCCAGCCCGACGCGCCCGAAGAGCACGAGGTCCTCGTGGCTCATCCGGGCCCTCCGAAGACGGCGAAGACCGTGCGCAGGATCGGCTCGGCCAGCTCCGGCAGGGCGTCGGTGCCCCGCGTGCGGATGCAGTCGCGGACCAGCTCTTCGAGGCCGGCGGTGAGGATGGTGAACACCTCGTCGGGCAGGGCCGCCCGCCCCGGCTCCTCGGCCCCGGCCTGCTCGAAGACGTTGCGCCACACGCCGCTGAACATCACCAGCATGCCGGCCCGGCGCTCGAGGGCGGCGGGGCCGGCGGTGAGGATCTCCAGCTGCAGGGCCCGGGCGAAGGCGGGTTCGGCGGCCAGGAGGGTGAGGAATGCCTCCACCCCGGCCCGGGCCCGTTCCCGCCAGCCGCCGGCCGGCCCGGGGGCTGGGGGGTGCCCACCCGACAAAGGCGGCGGGAGCCGCTCGGGGACGCCCTCGACGGCCTCCCGGATCCGGGCGAGGACGACGGTCAGGCCGACGTCGTAGGCGGCCAGGAAGCAGGCCTCCTTGTCGGCGAACTGCTCGTAAAACGTGCGGCGGGAGACTCCGGCCCGTTCGACGACGTCGGCCACGGTCGTGGCGGGGTAACCCTTCTCGGCCACGATCTGGGCCATGGCGTCGACGAGGCGGCCCCGCTGGGAGGCGACGACGGCCTCCCGGGTCAGGCCGTGGCGACCGCTCGGGAGCCGGCTGGACGGGTTGGACGGGAAGGCGCGGGCGGTCATGGCTGGAGACAAGGGTACGTGACTGTTTCTCGGGGGCCCCTCCCTAGAGTGGGGGGATGACCTTCGTCGATGCCGACCATCCCGACGTCGTCGCCTTCGCCGCCCGGGCGACGGCCGGCGCCAGCACCGACCGGGACAAGGCCGTGGCCCTCTTCTATGCCGTGCGGGACGGGATCCGTTACGACCCGTACCGGCTGTCGGCTGATCCCGAGACCTACCGGGCCAGCGCCGTCCTCCGGGAAGGGGTCGCCTACTGCATCCCCAAGGCGGTGCTGCTGTGCGCCGCCGCCCGGGCGGCCGGTCTCACCGCCCGGCTGGGCTTCGCCGACGTCCGCAATCACCTCAACAGCGAGAAGCTGCGGGAGCGGATGGCCGGGTCCGACCTGTTCATCTGGCACGGCTACGTGGAGTTTCTACTGGACGGCCGCTGGGTCAAGGTCACGCCCGCCTTCAACATCGAGCTGTGCGAGCGCTTCGGCGTCCTCCCGCTGGAGTTCGACGGTGAGCACGACGCCCTGTTCCACCCCTACGCCGCCGACGGGCGGGCCCACATGGAGTACGTCCGGGAGCGGGGCACGTTCGACGAGCTCCCGTTCGAGGAGATCATGAGCGAGTTCCGGCCCGCCTTCGCCAGGATGCTGGAGGAGGCGCCGCCGGCCGACGCGGCCTTCCGATCCTCCTAGTCACATAAGTAAAGCCTGATGGGTTGACGGCGAAGTCTCCATAGACACCTCATGTGTCCCGGGGGACCATCGGGCCATGGAGGAGACGGCGGTCCGCGTCGCGATCAACGGGTTCGGCCGCATCGGCCGCCAGGTGCTCCGCCAGATCGCCCACTCCGCTCCGGGTATCGACGTGGTGGTGGTCAACTCCGTGCGGGCCAAGCCCGACCTGTGTGCCCACCTCTTCAAGTACGACTCGGTCTTCGGCCGCTTCCAGGGCATCGTCGACCACGACGACGACCACCTCGTGATCGACGGGCACCCGGTGCGGATCACCGCCCAGGCCGACCCCCTTCTGTGTCCATGGCACGCCTTCGACGTCGACGTGGTGATCGAGGCCACCGGGCGCTTCACTCACCGGGACGAGGCCGTCGCCCATCTCCGGGCCGGTGCCCACAAGGTGCTCATCACCGCTCCGGCCCGCTACGAGGACCTCACGGTCGTCATGGGCGTGAACGACAGCGAGTACGACGGCGACCGGCACCATGTCGTGTCGGCCGCCTCCTGTACGACGAACTGCCTGGCGCCGGTGCTGTCGGTGTTGCACGAGTCGTTCGGCGTGTCGGGCGGACTGATGACGACGATCCACGCCTTCACCCGCGACCAGGAGCTGCTCGACGGCACAAACGGCGACCTGCGCCGGGCCCGGGCGGCGACGCTCAACATGACGCCGACCAAGACCGGAGCGGCCCGGGCCATCGACAAGGTGATGCCGGAGCTCGCCGGTCGGATCGTGGGTATCGCGGTGAGGGTTCCCATCCCGGATGTGAGCCTCGTCGACCTTTCGGCCACGCTCGACGTGCCGGTCACGGTGGAAGAGATCAACGACGCCTTCCGGGAGGCGGCCGGCGGCCGCCTGCGGGGGATCCTCGATGTGACCGAGGAGCCGCTGGTGTCGGGCGACTTCCACGGCGACACCAACTCGGCCGTCATGGATCTCGTCTCCACCCGGCGGGGCCCCGGCACCCAGACCAAGGTGTTGGCCTGGTACGACAACGAGGCCGGCTACTCGGCCCGGGTCATCGACCTGTGCCGCCTGCTGGGGACCGGCCGCCGCCGGGAGCCCATCGCCGCCACGGCCACCCCGTCCGCCACGGCCGCCCCGGCCGTCGTCCAGCTCAGTTGAAGGAGAGGTCGTCATGACGAACCTGCGGGCCACCGCATCGGCGATGGTGGCGCCCGGCAAGGGCATCCTGGCCGCCGACGAGAGCGTGGCCACGGCCAGCAAGCGGCTCGACGGGGCGGGGATCCCGTCGACGGCGGAGAGCCGGCGGGGCTACCGGGAGATGCTCCTCACCACGCCGGGCCTGGCCAACTGGGTCAGCGGCGTCATCCTCTTCGACGAGACGCTGCGCCAGGCCACGACCGACGGCGTCCCGTTCGCCGACTACCTCTGCGACCAGGGGGTGCTGCCCGGCATCAAGGTCGACACCGGCGCGAAGCCGCTGGCCGGCCGACCGGGTGAGACCGTGACGGAAGGGCTCGACGGTCTGCGGGAGCGCGTGGCGGAGTACGTCGGCCTCGGCGCGACCTTCGCCAAGTGGCGGGCGGTGATCTCCGTCGGGGACGGGCGCCCGAGCCGGGCCTGCGTGTCCGCCAACGCCCACGCCCTGGCCCGCTACGCCGCCCTCTGTCAGGAAGGCGGGCTCGTCCCCATCGTCGAACCGGAGGTGCTCATCGAGGGCGAGCACACGATCGAGACCTGCGAGGCGGTCACCGCCGCCGTACTGCGGGCCGTCTTCGCCGAACTGGCGGACCATGACGTGGACCTCGAGGCCATCGTGCTCAAACCGAGCATGGTCGTGCCCGGCAAGGGTGCGCCGCAGACGGCGAGCGTGGCCGAGGTGGCGGCGGCGACGATCCGCACTCTCCGGGCGTCGGTGCCGGCGGCCGTGGCCGGCGTGGCCTTCCTGTCGGGCGGGCAGTCGGCCGAAGTGGCGACCGCCCACCTCGACGCCATGAACCGCCTCGGACCTCAGCCCTGGCCGCTGACCTTCTCCTACGGCCGGGCCCTGCAGGACCCGGCGCTGGCCGCCTACGCGGTCGACGGCGGGGCCACCGTAGAGGGGGGCCAGGCGGCTCTGAGCCACCGCGCCCGGTGCAACAGCGCGGCGAGGGCCGCCGCCTGGACGCTGGAGATGGAGACGCTCGAACCGGCCGGCTCCGTGCTCTGACGCGGCGGGGGACCGTCAGTCGATCTGGTTCAGCCCCGCCGGCAATTCCACCTGGACCCGGGTGCCGGTCCCGGGCTTGGACGTGATCTGGAGACGGGCGCCGACCAGCTCGGCCCGCTCCCGCATACCGACCAGTCCGTAGGACGGCGACCCGTTGCGGTTCCGGCGCACCTCGGTGGGCCGGAACCCGCGGCCGTCGTCCTCCACCACGAGATGCACGGTGCCGTTGAGCGTCCACAGCCGCATCGTCACCCGCTCGGCTTCGGCGTGCTTCATGACGTTCTGGAGCGCTTCCTGGGCGATGCGGTAGAGGGCCACCTCCACGTGCGGCGGCAGCCGGCAGGGAGCGATCTCGACCTCGACCTCGGGCCCGGCCACGGTGTGGGCCAGGCTCTCCAGGCTCGGTCCGAGACCGAGGTCGTCGAGCACCGACGGGCGCAGGCCGGCGATGGCCCGGCGGGCCTCGTCGAGGGCGGCGCTGGTGAGGTCCTTGGCCGCCCCGAGCTCGTGGGTGACCACCACCGGGTCGACGGCGAAGGCCTCGGCGGCCTGGAGGTGGTACCAGAGGCTGATGAGCCGCTGGCTGATCCCGTCGTGGATCTCGCCGGCGAGGTGGCGCCGCTCCATCTCCTGGGCGTCGACGGTGCGGGCGGCGAACTGCTCGAGTGTCTGCTCCCGCTCGGCGAGGCGCTCGTAGAGTCGGGCGTTCTCGACGGTGCGGGCCATGAGGTTCCCGACCTGGGTCAACAGCACCACGTCGTGTTCGCCGTAGCGGCGGGGTTTCTGCGAGTGGACGTTGATGACCCCCACGACCCGCTGCCCCCGTCCGAGGAGCGGCACGGAGATCAGCGACTCGTAGTCCTCCCCGCGCAGGGCCGGGATGTAGACGTAGCGGTCGTCCTTCCACTTGTCGGGGACGATGGCCGGCTCGGCGTTGAGCGCCACCCACCCCGCCACGCCCTCGCCCAGCTCCAGCTCCACGGTCCCCGACAGGCTGGTGAACGGCGGCGTCGCCCCCATGAGGACGAGCCGCTGGCGCGTCTCGTCGAGGACGTGGACGAAGCACACGTCCGACGCGGTCGACTCCGTGACGACGACCGCGACCTGTTCCGCCACCTCCCGGAGGTTGAGGTCGGAGGAGGTGACCTCGATGATGCGGCGCAGGAGCCGGTTCTCGCCGAGGAGGTACGGCCCGAGCGCCCGCGGCTCAGCCTGGGGACTAATGGAAGATGCCCTCCCGCAGCGCCACGGCGATCGCCTGGGAGCGGTCGCTGACGTCGAGTTTCCGGTAGATGGACCGGCTGTGGGTCTTGACCGTCTCCTCGCCGATGTAGAGCTGCTGGCCGATGGCCCGGTTCGAGAGCCCCCGGACCATCAGCTGGAGGACCTCGCTCTCCCGCTGGGTCAGGCCCAGATAGGCGCCGGGCCAGAATTCGCCGCTCTGGAGGCGGGCGGCCGTGACGGCCACCCGGCCGGCGATGGCCGGGTCGATGGTGATCTCGCCGCCCATCACCCGCTCGAGGTGGTCGGCCAGTTCGACGGCCGTCGTCCGCTTGAGGAGGAAGCCCGACGCCCCCACCCGCAGGGCCTGGAACAGGTATTGCTCGTCGTCGTAGACGGTGAAGAAGACGACCTTGATCTTCTCGTGGCGCCGGGTCAGCTCCTGGCACAGGTCGAGCCCGCTGGCCCCTTTGAGCCGGACGTCGAGGAGGACCACGTCGGGTTCGAGCGCGGCGGCGAGGCGCAGGGCGTCGGCCGGCTCGGTCGTGGCGCCCAGGATCGACACCCGGTCGCGCTCGGAGGCCAGCATCGAGACCAGGCCTTCGAGGACGACCTGGTGATCGTCGACGAGGAGGAGGCGCACGGGGTGGGCGGTGCCTGAGGGCTCGGGTGGTGGGGTTTCGACCGTCTGTTCCACCGGCAGATTCTCCCACTGTTCGGCTCCCCGCAACATCCCCCCGGCGGGGTCCCCAGGCGGGGGGACGCCGCCGGGCGCCTTCGGCCGTACCGTGCGTCCGTATGCCCGACAAGCAGATGGCCATTCAACGTGCGTGGCGCCGGGGATCCGACACCGAGCGGCCGATCATGGTCGGCATCGCCGGCGACAGCGCGTCGGGCAAGACGACGCTGACCCAGGGACTCGTCGAGGCCCTCGGGAGCGACCGGATCACGGCCATCTGCGTCGACGACTACCACCGTTACGACCGGGTCGAACGCAAGGGGCTGCCGTTCACGCCGCTCCACCCGGCCTGCAACTACGTGGACGTCATGGAGCAGCACCTGCAGCTGCTGGCGCTGGGCCAGCCGGTCCTGAAACCCGTCTACAACCACGGCACCGGCACCCTCGACCGGCCGGTGCTCGTCGAGCCGTCGGAGTTCGTCATCGCCGAAGGGCTGCTGCCGCTCCACACCCGCCTCGCCCGGGCCTGCTTCGACGTCACCGTCTACCTCGACCCGCCGGAGATCATCCGCCGCCGGTGGAAGGTCAAGCGCGACGTCGCCAAGCGCGGCTACGCGGAGGACGAGGTGGCCTCGGAGCTCGCCCGGCGGGAGCCGGAGTCGGCGGCCTACATCCGGCCGCAGCGGTCCCACGCCGACATCGTCGTCCGCTTCGGCCCCATCGAGGAGCGGGGCGAGACGCCCGACGACCCGCTGTCGGCCTATGTGATGCTCCGGCCGACGATCGCCCATCCCGACCTGTCCGGCGTCATCAGCGAGGACACCCGGAAAGCAGCCCATCTCAAGCTGCTCCGGGACGAGGACGGCAAGCCGGTCGACGCCCTCCACGTCCACGCCTATGCCGAACAGTCCCTGACGGAGCGCGTTCAGCGGGCGCTGTGGCGGGCGCTGCACGAGCCGGAGCCGCTGCCCAGTGGCCTCGGCCGGCTCGGCTCCGAGGGGCGCAGCGAGCCGCTGGCGGTGGTGCAGCTGCTCCTGCTGTTCCACCTGTTCCAGGCCCGGGGCGGCGGAGAGGCGGTCCGGGCCACGGCGACGGCCGGGGTCGAGGCCCAACCACTCAGCAGCTGAGGACTACTACTCCCGCCGGGCCACGCCGCCGAGGACCCCAGCCGGGCCGGAGCGGGCGATGGTGGCGGCGTCGGTCCCGAGGTATGACGCCACGACCCGGGGGTGCGACAGGACCTCGGTCGGCGTGCCCCGGGCGATGACCGCACCGAGCTCGAGAGCGATCACCTCGTCGGACACGGCCGCGATGAGGGGCATGTCGTGCTCGATGACCAGCATCGAGCAGCCGGTGTAGGCCTGCACCCGGCGCAGCAGCGGGCCGAGCGCCTCGGTCTCCCGCTGCGCCACCCCTGCCGACGGCTCGTCGAGGAGCACCACCGCCGGATCCTGGGCCAGGATGCAGGCCAGCTCCACGATGCGGCGGCTACCGCTGGAGAGCTCCCCGAGGAGCTTGTCCCGGAAGGCGCCGAGGCCCATCAGCTCGATGAGCACCTCGACCCGGCCGCCGAGGTCGGTCTCCGACTCGTAGGAGGCCGGCAGGTGGAGGGCGGCCGCCACCATCTCCTTGCTGGCCAGGTGGCGCTCGAAGGCGATGGCGATCGTCTCCCAGGTGGTCAGCGTGGGAAAGAGGAGCGCCTCCTGGAACGAGCGGCCGAGCCCGGCCCGGGCGCGCTCGTGGGGGGCCCAGCCCGTGACGTCGCGGCCCCGCAGCTCGACCGTGCCGGCGTCGATCGAGAGGAAGCCCGAGATGCAGTCGAACAGCGTCGTCTTGCCGGCGCCGTTCTGGCCGATGAGGCCGAGGATCTCACCCGCCCGCAGGTCGAGATCGACCTCGTCGACGGCGTGGATGCCGCCGAAGCGCTTCACGATGCCCCGGCAGGAGAGGAGGACGGGGGCGTCGTCGGACGGAGGCGCTCCCCTCAGACCCCCGTCTGCAACGGTGGTCGCCGGCGCCTTCGGACCCTGGCGGATGAACACCGACCGGAGCAGGTCGGGCCGTTCCAGCAGGTCGGCGGTGGGGCCGGTGAAGCGGACCTCGCCCTTCTCCATGAACACGGCCCGCTCGGCCAGGGTGAGGGCGACGTTGACCGACTGCTCGACGATCACGATCGTGGTGCCGTCGGCGTGGGCCGCCCGCAGCACGTCGAGGAGATGGCCGACGACGGCCGGGGCGAGGCCGAGCGACAGCTCGTCGACCAGCAGGAGCCGGGGTTTCGACATGAAAGCCTGGGCCAGGGCGAGCATCTGCTGCTCGCCGCCGGAGAGGTAGCCGGCCGGTTGCGAATGGCGCTCGGCCAGGATCGGGAACAGGTCGAGGACCTCGGCCCGGGCGGCCTCGATGCGGGCGGTGTCCTTGCGGAACGTCCAGGCGGCGAGGCGGAGGTGCTCGTCGACCGTGACGGTGGGGAAGACGCCCTTGCCGCCGGGCATGAGCGAGACGCCGGCCCGGGTGACGTCCTCGGCCCCGACGCCGGTGATGTCGCGTCCGTCGAAGGCGATCGTGCCGGCCGAGGGATGGATGAGCCCGGAGATCGCCTTGAGCAGCGTGGACTTGCCGGCGCCGTTGGTACCGAGGAGGGCCACGATCTCGCCGTCGAAGACCTCGAAGTCGACCCCGAAGAGAACCTGCACCGGCCCGTACGAGACGTCGACGCCGCGGCAACTGACGAGGCGGGTCCGGTCGGCGTCGTCGGGGTCGACCGGGGTCATGGCCGGTCGCCGCTCCCGGTGAGGGCGCCGGCGAGGAGGTCGACCTCGTCGGCGGGGTGGTCGTCGTCGAGCTCGACCTCGTGGCGGCGGTCGGCGACCAGGCTCGGCAGCAGCACGCCGCGCCGCTTGGCCACGAGGCGAAGGAACCGGTCCCGCACCGCGTAGGCGGCCTGACCCAGCCCGCCGGGCAGCACGAGGAGCACCGCCAGCAGGCTCGTCCCGGTGATCAGAAGCCGGTATTGGGCGCTGACCTGCTGCAGGGCCCGGAGCGAGAAGACGCCGATCAGCACGCCGCCGACGGAGCCGAGGCCGCCGATCACGGCCATGGAGAACACCTCGAGGCTCTGGACGGGCTGGTAGCTGCCGACCCTCACGCCGTGGAGGACGATCACGTGCAGGCCTCCGGCGACGCCGGCCAGCATCCCCGAGAACACGAAGCCGGACAGGATGACCCCGGTGGTCGGGATCGACGCCGCCTCGGCCGCCCGCCGGTTGTCACGGGCGGCGATGAGAACGCGGCCGGCCCGGGACCGCCGTACCCCCCGGGCCAGGAATACGAACACGACGAGGATGCCGAGGCAGAGGAAGTACATGGTCCGGGCCCGTTCCAGCGGGAAGCGCTGCCACAGGTTGGGCCGGACCAGGCTCTCCGGGATCCAGTGGTCGAAGTACGTCGGGTTCAGGAAGTAGCCGTCAAGGGCCACGGCGAAGGCCAGCGTGGTGACGGCCAGGAACAGCCCCCGGATCCGCAGCGCCGGGAGGCCGACGAGGAGGGCGACGGCCCCGCCGACGAGACCCGAGACGAGCAGCGACACGAACAGGTCGGCGTGGAGCTTCGTCACCATGTTGGCGGCCGTCACGGCGCCCGTCCCGACGATGGCGAACTGGCCGAGGCTGATGTGGCCGCCCCAGCCGGTCAGCACGACGAGGGAGACGCCGACCATGGCCCACACCAGCGTGAGGGAGAGGGTCGTGAGCGAACTCGGCCCGTACACGAACGGGGCGGCGACCGCGGCGACGGCGAGCAACCCGTAGAGCACGGCCTTGGCGAGGCGGACTTCGGGGAGGCGGCGCAGCTCGGTCGGGATCGGACGGGCGACCGCCGTGTCGGCCCACGAGCTCGAGGTGTCGGACAGGCGGCCCATGCGGTCCCTGCGGACGAGGAGCCCGGCCAGGATCACGAGGAGGAACACGACGTCGGCTTCCGAGGGACGGTTGGTGTTCCAGTAGACGAGTTGCTCGACGGCGCCGAGCCCGGCGGCGGCGAAGAAGGCGATCGGCAACGACTCCATGCGGGCCAGCACCGCCGCCGCCAACGCCGGCAGCAGCAGTCCCGGCCCGGCCAGCCCGCTGGGGATGGCGCCCTGGAACGGGGCCTTGAGGACGAACGTCAGCGCCGAAAGCCCGCCCCCGACGATCCAGACCACGGTCGACAAGCGGGCCACCGGGATCCCGAGGAGCCGGGCCCGGTCGAGGTTCTCCGCCGCGGCCCGCATGGCGATGCCGGCGTCGGTGCGGCCGAGGAACCAGGCCAGGGCGGCGATGATCACCGGCACCACGGCGACGATGAGGAGGTGGCTGCCCACGAAGACGACCGGGCCGACGTTCCACTCGAAGTGGATCGGCGACCTGAACCCGCCGAGCGGGCCGCCGTGGGCGTGGAACAGTTGGGGGAGAAGCAGTTCCATGCCGCCCAGCACCTGGGCCAGCCCGATGGTGGCCACGGTGAGCACGAGGCGCGACGAGCGGGCGAAGCGCCGGATCACCAGGAACTCCACGATCCCGCCCAGCACGAGCCCGAGGGCGACGCCGACGCCCATGGCCAGGAAGTAGTTCCAGTGGGAGTGGAGGTACAGCTCGACGCCGAACAGGCCGGCGACCGAGCCGAGCGACCCGTAGGCGAAGTTGACGATCCGGTTCGTGCGGTAGATCAGGATGAGCCCGATGGCCAGCAGGCCGTTGGCCGTGCCGAGCACGACGCCGGTCAGCACGACGCCGACCGGGGCGCCGTGGGGCAGCACGGCCGCGGCCAGGGGCCAGGCGGCCAGGAGGACGGCCGCCCAGAGGAGCGCCCGGAGCCGGGGCGTCAACGCTCGGGGACGGCCGGGTCGGTGGCGGGCCAGTCACCGGGCCGGTAGCGCCGACCGGGGGTGGGATCGACGTAGGAGCCCTTCTCCTTGTTCTGGGGCGAGATGGCGTTGCGGTCCCAGTAGATCTCCCGGGCGTCCTGCGTCGGGGTGTAGCGGCCGGGGGTGAACTTCCACGTCCCGGCCGGGCCGGAGCCGCCGGGATAGGCGTACATGCCCCGCTCGAAGGTCTCCGGCGTGAGCTGGGGCCCGGCCGACTGGACGCCGATGGCCAGCATGTAGAGCTCGTAGTAGAGGATGTCGACGAGGGCGGACGGCTCCTCGTTCGGCCGGGCGATCTTGAACGCGTTGTATCCGGTGGTCGCCCGCAGCGGCTGGAGCGGGCCGATGAAGCTGACGCCGAGGGAGTGCGACCACTGGTCCTGCTGGTAGAGCTGGCCCAGCACGTCGAGGTCGATGAACCCGGCGCCGGTGATGATCCACTCCGGCGAATAGCCCTGCTCCTGCGCCTTGGAGGTGAGGAAGATCGGGAAGGCCGGGTCGCAGCCGCAGATGACGGTGGTGATCTTCTCGCTCTTCAGCTTGGCGATGACGCTGGCCGCCTGGTTGGACAGCGTGTTGAAGTCGAGCTTGTAGGCGATCCGGTCCTGGTTGGGGTGGCCGGCGGCCCGGGCCACCTTCTCCCCGGCGTCGACGCACTGCTGGTACCAGGGGTTCTCGGGGGCGATGATCGCCGTGGTGCGGGGCTTGCCCTTCAGGTCGCCGGCGGCGTACTTGGCCGGCTTGCCGGCCAGGCGCTTGTTCACGTAGTCGCTCACGCTCTGCTGGATGAACGTGCAGTCGGTCGTGGGGCTCCAGGCGTAGGGCCGGCGGGCCGCCAGCCACTCGGCCGACATGTACGGGGCGCCGAAGCTGAGCAGGCCCCGGCGGGCGAGGGCGTCGGAGTAGGGGGCGCTGATGGCGATGACGTCGCCGAAGGCCTTGATCTCCTCCGCGGCCTTGACCGCGTCGGCCTCCACCTCCTCCTGGCCGCCGCCCTGGAGCTCGGTGTTGAAGTTGCCCTTCCCGTCGAAGAAGACCAGCTTGATCTTGCGGCCGTAGAACTGGAAACGGCTGTTGAAGTAGTCGGCCAGGCCTTCGAGCGTCCGCTTGATCTCTTCCGGCTTGACCGAGAAGGTGGCGGACGGGCCGTTGTCACTGGGGGCGGCGGAGAAGTCGGGGAGGCCGGCGAGGCGGGCCGAGATGGTGATCTCGGTCGGGGTGACGCCCCGGGCGGTGGCGCCCCCGTTATCCCCCGAGAATGCTATGCAGGGCGGGGAGTAGGGGTCGTTGGGCACCTGGGCCTTGCGGGTGCCACAGCCCCCGATCCGGGCCGGGGCGGCGGCGGCCTTGCCGCCGGGAGCCGACGGGCCGGCCGCTCCGGTCGGGCCGCCGCTGGCCGCGCCCGCCGCGCCGTTGCCGGCCCGGTTGGCGCCGGCGGCGGTGCCGCCCCGGGCCGCCGTCGGACCGGAACCGGTGGTGACACCGCCGTCGCCACTGCCGCCGGAGGCGTCGCCGCCGGCCGGGCTGCCGTCGCCGGCCGTCGCCCCGGGGACCGCTGCGCCGCCGGCCGCTCCGCCGCCGTTGGGACCGGCCACGGCCACGGTCTTGATCTCCGAGCCCACGGTCGGCACGAGGGCGGCCATGAGCAGGAACAGCAGGGCGACGGCGAACAGCGGCCCGTAGCCCCGCATCAGCCGGGAGGCGGGGGAGGGCGGCGGGGCGGTGGAGGACGGCAGGCTCACGAGATGCTCCGGGAGGCTCGATGGAGATGGAGGGCGTCGGCCGCCGCCAGGGCGGCGACGGCGATGAGGGCCAGGGCGGCGACCGCCACCGCCCGCCCGCCCTTGTGGCCGGGCAGGTGACGCGACGCCGATCCGAGGGCGCCGGGGTTGGCGAAGGCGGCTTCGTCGCCGGACGGGGCGGCACCGAGCGCCGGGCGCGATCCGGAGCCGGACCCCCCGCCGGACGGGCCGGACAGGCCGTCCCCGGTGGGGAGCCCCGGCTCGGCGGTGGTGGCGCCCGGAAGACCGCTGTCGACGGCCGGACCGGACAGGGCGGTGGCCGGGGCCGGTTCGGGGCCGATATCGGGCAGGGCGCCCAGGTCCCCGCCGCCGCCATCAGAAAGATCGCCAGTGTCACCCAGACCGCCGGCCAGCGGGTTGTCGTACTGCTCGCCCTCGGTGGTGGCGGTGACGCCGCCGAAGTCGAAGCTGATGCCACCCGACCCGGTGAGGACGCCGGCCGCCACGTCGGCCACCGTCACCGCGGTGCCGAAGTCGCAGGAGGCGGCGAGGAGGCCGCCGACGATCGGGTCCCGCAAGGGCTGGAGGGCCCCCACGATCGGTCCGAGCACCACCCGTCCGAGAGCCGAGTCGGAGAACCGGAGGCTCATCGGGCTCACCTGGACGATTCCGCCGACGGACTCGAAGTGGGGCGCCACGAGAGCGATGCCGCTCGGGGCCAGCGCCGTGTTGAGCGCCACCAGCGGGTCCGGCAGCGGCGACCCGTTCGACCCCGGCACCGTCGGGAGTGTCGGCGGTGCCGGAAGGGGCTTGCCCTGGAGGAGGACCGACCCGACGGTGAACGCGCCGTCGGCCCGCTCGCCCTCTCCGGTGCGCTGGGTCGCCTCCCAGCGGAGATCGACCAGCGTGATCATCCCCCCGAGGAGGTCGAGGCGGTCGATGGTGGTGACGGCGTGGGCTTCCCGGGCCCGGCCCCCGACCACGCCGGTGCTGGCCTCGGTGCGGCCCTGGACGATCTCCGCCACCGGGCCGAAGCCCAGCCGGCCGCCGGTGGTCGCGGCCCGGGCGGACGGGTCGGCGTTGGCCGAGACCTCCTGGTGCTCGAACCGGCCGGTGACCGGACTGCCGTCGGGGAACGACCCCTGGTCCGTCTGGCGGCCCTTCTCGGCGTCTTTGTCGCCGGTCGAGACGCTCACGGTCGAGACGAAGGGGAAGGACGTGCTGGGGCCCTTGCCGCCGCCGGGGCTCGGGGGTGCCGGCGCGCCGCCGCCGGGATTCCCGCCGCCCCCTCCGGGCGGCTGGAAGCCGCCCCCGCAGCCGCCGTCGGCGCTGTTCTGGGACGGCGGCTTCACCCCGCCGCTCGTGGCGGTCGCCGACAGGCCCTGGTAGGTGACGAGTGCCTTGCCGAAGTTGACCGGGATCGTCAGACCGCCGGTCCGGGGCAGGATCTCGAACAGGCTGGCCCGAGCCCGACCGCTTCCGGCCACGAAGTCCGTCCCTGCGCCCGCGCCCGTCCCCAGTGGGACGAGGGCCAGAATGGCCACAGCCAGCGTCGCTGGGGCCCGGCGCCGCCAGGGTGCTCCGGTGTGGATGGTCGTCGCAATTCCCCCCGCTCGATCCCGACGTGACGCCGGGCGCGTAAAACCCATCTTATCCGGAAGTTACCGGTCAGAAAGGAGGGCACGCCGTCCCGATTCGCGGAGAAGGTCCGCCGGAAGAAGCTGGGCGCAGCGGTAGCCTTCTCAGGGGATGAGCGCACCCTCCGAGCGAGATGTCCAGGCGCTGGCCCGCCGGATCGCCGAGGCCGGCGGGGAAGAGAAGACGAGCCTCTTCCGTGGCTCGTGGTGGAGCGACCAGCTCCTCAACTGGGCCATGGCCAAAGGGGCGTTCAAGACGCAGCTGTTCCGCTTCGTCGACGTCTTCCCCGGCTGCCGTGACGACGACGACGTCATGCGCCACCTGCAGGAGTACTTCGACGGCGGGGCCACCCCTGCGCCGCTGCGGCTGGGTTTGAGTGTCGGCGGGAAGGTCCCGTTCGGGGCCGACGTGTCGGCCGCGACCGCCCGCCGCAACATCCACCGCATGGCCCGCCAGTTCATCGCCGGGCAGTCGGCCGCCGAGGCCCTGCCCAGGCTGGAGGAGCTGTGGCGGGCCGGGCAGGCGTCGACCGTCGACCTGCTCGGCGAGAAGACCCTGACGGCGGCGGAAGCCGACCGCTACGCCCAGCGGGTCGGCGAGGTGCTGGAGCGCCTCGCCGGGGCGACGGCGGTGTGGCCGGCCGAGCCCATCCTCGAATCCGATCCCTGGGGCCCGCTGCCCCGGGTCAACATCTCGGTCAAGGCGACGGCCCTCGCCCCCCGGTTCGGCTCGCTGACCCGCCGGGAAGGCCTCGAGGAGGCCCGGTCGCGGCTGCGGCCGCTGCTGCTGCGGGCCCGGGAGGTACCGGCCACCATCCACATCGACACCGAGCACGACGAAGTGAAGGACCTCACCTTCGAGCTCGTCCGGGCGCTCGGTGACGAGTTCCCCGGCGGGCCGGCGCTGGGCTGCGTGGTGCAGGCCTACCGGAAGGACTCCTACGCCGATCTGCGCGACCTCGTGGCGTGGTCGAAAGGGGCGCTGCAGATTCCCCTCCAGATCCGGCTGGTGAAGGGCGCCTACTGGGACTACGAGACCGTGGTGGCCAAGGCCGAGGGCTGGCCGGTGCCGGTGTTCGAGGAGAAGGCCCAGACCGACGCCAACTACGAGCGCTGCGTGCGCCACCTGATCGAGAACGCCGGGGCGGTGCGGCCGGCCTTCGCCAGCCACAACCTCCGTAGCCTGGCCTACGGCATCGCCGCCGCCCGGGCCGCCGGGCTGCCCGACGGGGCGGTGGAGTTCCAGATGC
>JAUZEY010000036.1 GCA_030838785.1 Actinomycetota bacterium
CAGCAGCATCCCCAGCATCATGATCCTCTTCCGCCCGATCCGGTCGGACAGGGCACCGAAGAAGATGAACAGCGGCATGCCGAGCAGCAGAGAGACGGCGATCACCCAACGGGCCGGCTCAGTGTCCAGCTTGAGGATGGTGGTCAGGTAGAACAGGGCGTAGAACTGGCCCGTGTACCAGACCACGGCCTGGCCGGCGGTGGCGCCGAACAGGGTGGTGAGGATCCGCTTCCAGTTCTCCCAGCCCTTGAGGGCGTCGGCCAACGGCGTCTTCGACGTCTTGCCGCTGTCCTTGAGCTGCTGGAAGATCGGCGATTCCTTCATCTTCAAGCGGATGTAGAGCGACACACCCACCAGCAAGATGGAGATCAGGAACGGGATCCGGTACCCCCACTCGGCGAAGGACTTGGCCGACATGTTCCGCTGGGTGACGATCACGACGATGAGGGCGAGGAACAGGCCCAGGGTCGCCGTGACCTGGATGAAGCTCGTGTAAAACCCTCGTTTGTCGTCGGGCACGTGCTCGGCCACGTAGATGGCCGCCCCCCCGTACTCACCGCCGAGCGCCAGGCCCTGCAGAATCCGGAACAGGATCAGCAAGATCGGCGCGGCATATTTGATCGACGCGTAGCTCGGCAGCAGACCCACGCCGGCCGTACACGTTCCCATGATGAGCAGTGTCACCAGGAAGGCGTACTTGCGACCGACGAGGTCCCCGATCCGGCCGAAGAAGATGGCCCCGAAAGGCCGGACCACGAACCCGACGGCGAAGGTGGAGAGGTACAGCAGGAGCTGCACCGTCTCGTCCCCCGGCGGGTAGAACTTCGGAGCCAGCGTCGGGGCCAGCGTCCCGAAGATGTAGAAGTCGTACCACTCGATGGCCGTGCCCAACGATGAGGCGAAGATCACGGACCAGATGCTGTAACCGCGGGACTTGATGTCCGCGGCGCTCCCCGATACGGCAGTTGCCATGCCGCTCCCCCTTCCAGGACTGGGCCGTCCCGTTGGGCGGGGAGCGTAAGTGCAGGTCAACGGGATGATCAACGACCCCTCGGCGAGCGCGACACACCCTGCGCCGAGCGGCCGCCAGTCTGCGACCAACGGCGCGTGCTGCATCGATGGCGTGGGCGGTCCGATACGGTCGGCAGTCGTGATCGACCTCCACAGCCATTCGACCGCGTCGGACGGGTCCGACGCTCCGGCCGCCCTCATGGCGATGGCGGCCCGTGTCGGGTTGTCGGCGATCGCCCTCACGGACCACGACACCGTCGAGGGGCTGGCCGAAGCCCGGGCGGCGGCGGAAGACGTCGGTGTCCGTCTGGTCCAGGGATGCGAACTCTCCTGCGAGGTGGGGGCGGACACCATGCACCTCCTCGTCTACTTCCTGGCCGACACGCCGGGACCGCTGCAGGACCGGCTGAGTGGCCTGCAGGCGGCCCGGGCCGATCGCAACGAGCGGATCGTGGACGTGCTGCGCCAGCACGGGCTCGACGTCACGCTGCAGGAGATCCTCGACGAGGCCGGCCGGGGATCGGTGGGCCGGCCCCACGTGGCCGGTGTGCTCCTGCGCAAGGGCTACGTGAGCTCGGTGCAGGAGGCGTTCGACGTGTGGCTGGGCAACGGGAAGCCCGCCTACCTGGAGCGGGAGCGGCTCCTGCCCGCCGAGGCCATCGCCCTGGCCCACGCCTCGGGGGCGGTGGCGGTGCTGGCCCATCCGACGTCGTTGGGCTTCGACGGCCCGGAGCGGGAGCGGTTCGTCGCCGGCCTGGCCGCCGACGGACTCGACGGGATGGAGTGCGAGTACGGCCGGTACCCCCCCGCCCTGCGGGCCGAGCTGCGGGCCCTGGCCGAGCGGCTCGGCCTGGCCGTCACCGGCGGCAGCGACTACCACGGCCGCTACAAGCCCGACATCGCCCTCGGTACCGCCCTGGGCGACCTGAACGTGCCCGAGGAACTCCTCGACGCCCTCGAGGCGCGGCGCCCCTGACGCGCCGAATGGCCGCGACAAGCCGAACCTGCGTTCATTTCGGACACCCGTCCGGCTGAAATGAACGCCGGTTGCGTCAGCCGACCGGCGTGACGCCACCGGCCAGCGCCGACGGTAGGGCGTCCCGCCAGGCCGTTTCGGCGTCGGCCAGGCTGACGTCGAAGGCGCCGGTCCACACCAGCCGGCCGCCGCCCGCCGTGCCGAGTACGGCGGCAGGCACGCCCGCCGCAGCCGCCCGGCCGAGGATCTCATCGACCCGGCCGGTCTCGACGGCGAGGACGACGCGGTTGGCGGACTCCGAGAAGCAGGCCGCGGCCGGGAGGAGCCCGGCCAGGCTGCCCTCGGCCGCGACGGTGAAGCCGCAGCCGCCGCCGATGGCCATCTCGGCCAGGGCCACGGCCAGGCCGCCGTCGGAGCAGTCGTGGACGCCGGCAACGGCCCGTTCGCCGACCAGCGCCGCCACGAGTTCGTGGAGTCGGACACCGGCGGCCAGGTCGGCGGACGGCGGCATGCCGCCCAAAAGCCCGTGGCGACCCGCCGCCCACTCCGAGCCGCCCAGCTCGGCCGCTGTGTCGCCCAGCACGACGATGACCTCACCGGCGGAGAGGGCGGCGGGCGGGATCCGGGAGTCGAGCCGGTCGATCAGACCGACGACGCCGACGACCGGCGTGGGGTGGATGTCGGCACCGCCGGACTCGTTGTAGAAGCTGACGTTTCCGCCGATGACCGGAAGGCCCAGCGCCCGGCAGGCATCCGACATCCCGTCCACGACTTCGGAAAACTGCCACATCACTTCGGGGTGCTCGGGGTTGCCGAAGTTCAGACAGTTGACGAGGGCCATCGGCCGGGCGCCGGTGCAGGCCACGTTGCGGGCCGCCTCCAGCACCGCCAGGGCGGCGCCGGTGCGGGGGTCGAGCAGGCAGAACCGGGCCTTCCCGTCGGTGGTGAGGGCCAGCGCCTTGCCCGGGGATCCGGGGGTGTCCCCCGGAGTTGGGAGCGTCTCCCGCAGCCGGAGGACGGCGGCGTCGCAGCCCGGCCCGGCCACGGTGTTGAGAAACAGCTCATGGTCGTACTGCCGCCACACCCAGGACGAGTCGCCGATGTTGGGCAGCGACAGCAGGCCGAGCAGCTCGGGCCCGGCGTCGGCCCCGGCCGGGAACCGCTGGGCCAGCACCGCCAGCGGATCGGCGGCGACCAGCGAATCCTGATCGGCCGGACGGGCGACCGGGCGGTCGTAGACCGGGCCGTCGCCCAGGCTCTCGCCCGGGACGTCGCACAGGACCTCGAACGTCGGAAGACTCCCGTCCTCCGACGGCGCCGCCGCCGGGGCCGGGGGCACGCCCCAGGCATCGAAGGCCCCGTCGTAGACCCGAAACCGGCCCGTGGTGGTCACCCGTCCGACGACCGACGCCCGGATCTCCCACCGCTCGCAGAGGGCGAGGACCTCGGAGAGATCCTCCGGGGTGACGATGGCCAGCATGCGCTCCTGGCTCTCGGAGATCATCACCTCCATCGGGCTCATCCCCGGCTCCCGTCGGGGGACCCGGGCCAGGTCGACGTCCATCCCCATCCCGGCCTTGGCCGCCGTCTCCGACGCGGCGCAGGACAGCCCGCCGGCACCGAGGTCCTGCACCCCGACGGCGAGGCCGGAGTCGAGGAGGGCCAGGCAGGCCTCGATGAGCTTCTTCTCCTCGAACGGGTCGCCGACCTGGACGGAAGGGCGCTTGTCGGCACCTGGTCCAATCGTCGATGGTTCGTCGAACCCGGCCGAGGCCAGGACGCTGGCGCCCCCGATGCCGTCGCGGCCGGTGGAGGCGCCGAGGAGCACGGCGAGGTTGCCTTCGCCCTCGGCCCGGGCCAGCACCAGGCGGGTTTTGGGCAGCACACCGAGACAGAAAACGTTGACCAGGGGATTGGCGCTGTAGCAGGGGTCGAACACGATCTCGCCGCCGACCGTCGGGACGCCGACGGAATTGCCATAGCTGGAGATCCCCGATACCACCCCTTCGACCAGATAACGGTTGCGAGGAGTGTCGAGGGGGCCGAAACGCAGTGGGTCCATCAGAGCGATAGGACGCGCCCCCATGGAGAAAATGTCCCGGATGATCCCGCCCACTCCGGTGGCCGCACCCTGGTGCGGTTCGACCGCCGAGGGATGGTTGTGGCTCTCGATACGCAGGGCCACGGCCAGACCGTCCCCGACGTCGATGACGCCCGCGCCCTCCCCCGGCCCCACAAGTACCCAGGGCGCTTCGGTGGGAAAACGGCCAAGGTATTTGCGGGACGACTTGTAGGAGCAGTGCTCCGACCACATGACCGAGTACATCGCCAGCTCGAGGTCGGACGGATCCCGTCCGAGCAGATCGATGATGGCGCTCAACTCGTCGTCCGTCATTCCCAGCAGGCGGTGTCTCGCTTCCACAGTGATGGAGCCTATCGGCGTCGGCGAAAGGGGGCGATCTGTTAAGAATTTGCGTTCAACCGAGGGTCCGCGCTTGTCTATTTGTCGAGTCCATTGCAAGATGTGTGCTACATATCGAGCGGAAACGCAGAGCCGTTATCCTCGAAGCCGGATATCGAAGGAGAGCAGGAATCAGGTGAGTCCCAGAGGAGTTGCATCCGAGCCGAAGGCTCCGGTCAAGCGCAAGCGGTCTCCGATGTCCAACGAGCACAAGCAGGCGTTGGCCGAGGGCAGAGAGCAGGGCCGGGGTGTCCGGCTTTACCTCGAAGCGCTGGAGAAGAACCGGCCCAAGCGGGGCCGGAAGCGCACGTCGGATTCCATCACGAAACGGCTCGACACGATCGAGCAACGCCTGCTCGACGCCGACCCGCTGACCCGACTGCACCTCATTCAGGAGCGGCTCAACCTCCAGACCGAGTTGGAGAGCCTGAAGGCCAAAACCGACCTGACCGAACTCGAAAAAGGCTTCACCAGCGCGGCCAAGAGCTACGGCGAGCGCAAGGGCATCACGCACGCCGCTTGGCGGGCCCTCGGCGTCCCGCCGGAGGTGCTGCGCAAGGCCGGTATCGGCCGAGGCGACTAACTAACTTCCGAACTCGTAGCCGAGGTCCGGCGCACCCAGTACCGGGAAGAACGGGACGCCGCGCTCCCCGAGCGCTGCTCCCAGTTCGCCGCCCCGGTCAAGCAGGCAGGCGGCGCCGACGACCACGCCCCCGAACTCCACGACGGCGTCGAGCGCCTGCAGCGTGCTCGGTGGCGGGGCCCCTCACAGTAGAGACCGCAGCAGGACGGCGCCGTCGTCCGAGCCGAGAATTGCTTCCGACGCCCGTTCGGGGTGCGGCATCAATCCCACGACATTGCGGCCTTCGTTACAGATGCCGGCGATGTCGTCGAGGCTTCCATTCGGGTTGTCGACGTAGCGCAGCACGATCTGTTCGTTCTCCTGCAATCCTTTGAGGGTGGCCTCGTCGCAGACGAAGTTCCCCTCGAAGTGGTTGATGGGGATGCGCAGGATCTGACCGGTCTTCGCCGTGCGGGTCAGCACCGTCGCTGTCGTCTCGACCCGCAACTCCACGGTCTCGCACCGGAACTTGAGCCCGGCGTTCTTCTGCAATGCACCGGCCAGCAAACCGGCTTCGCACAGGACCTGGAAGCCGTTGCAGATACCGACCACGGGCCCGCCGGCCCGAGCGAATTCGGCCACCGCGTCCATCACCGGTGAGAAGCGGGCGATGGCGCCCGTCCGCAGGTAATCACCGTGGGCGAACCCGCCGGCGATCACGACCGCATCGGCCGTGCCCACGGTGGCGTCGCCGTGCCACAGCATTTCGGATTCCCCGCCCAGCACCTTGACGGCCCAGGCGACGTCCTGCTCGCAGTTCGTGCCCGGGAACTGGACGACGCCGACCCGCGTGCTCACACGGTCTCCGCAGAGAAAATCTCGATCGAGAAGTCCTCGATGACCGGGTTGGCGAGGAGCCTCCGGCACATCTCCTCGACCTGGGCCCGGGCGGCGGCCTCGTCGGGCGCCTCCACGGCCAGCCGGATGCTCTTGCCGACCCGCACGTGACTCACGTTGCCGTAGCCGAGGGCGGGGAGTGCCCGTTCGATCACGCCGCCCTGGGGGTCGAGGATGCCGGGCCGGTGCCCGACCTCGATGCGGGCCTCGAAACGGATGAGGGGTTGCGCTCGAAAGCTCAATCGCCCACCCCGTACCAGTCGTCGAAGCTCGCCTCGGTCAGCTGCTCGTAGGCCTCGATGTAACGGGACCGGGTGCCCTCGACCACGTTCTCGGGCAGCGGCGGCGGCGGCGGGTTGCCGTCCCAGCCCTCGTCGAGCAGGTACTGCCGCACGAACTGCTTGTCGAAGCTCGGCGGCGACGTTCCCGGCTGGTACTCGTCGGCGGGCCAGAAGCGCGACGAGTCGGGCGTGAGGATCTCGTCGATGAGAAACAGGCGGTCGTCGATCGTGCCGAACTCCAGCTTGGTGTCGGCGAGGAGGATTCCCCGGGCCGAGGCGAGCTCGGTGCCGTACTTGTAGATGGCGATCGAGAGGTCCCGCAGCTCCTCGTAGCGGGCCTTGCCCACGAGGGCGACGGCGTCGTCGCGGGTCAGGGCCAGGTCGTGGCCCTCGTCGGCTTTCGTGGTGGGCGTGAAGATGGGCTCCGGCAGCTGCTCGGCCAGCGCCATGCCGGGCGGGAGCGGTTCACCGTTGACCGTCCCCTGCTTCTGGTACTCCGACCAGGCGGAGCCGAAGAGGTAGCCCCGCACGACGCACTCCATCAGCACCGGCCGGCAGGCCTTGACCATCATGGCCCGGCCGGCCACGCCCGGCCCGGCCGTCTCCGGGAAGTCGGTCGGGTCGGCCGAGATGAGGTGGTTCTCGACGATGTCGCCCGTCTTGTCGAACCAGAAGGTGGACAGGCCGGTCAGCACCCGGCCCTTGTCGGGGATCGGTTCGTCGAGGACGACGTCGAAGGCCGAGATCCGGTCCGACGCCACCATCAGGAGGCGGTCGTGGCCGATCTCGTAGACGTCGCGCACCTTCCCCGACCGCAGCTTGGGGAGGCCGATGGAGCTCACGGCAGACCTCGTTTCAATCGAAGGATTCTGTCAATCGAAGGATTCTGGAGCGTCGAGGGCGTCGAAGACCCGGCCGGAGTTGGCCAGGGCGGCCTTGAGGTCGAAGCAGGCGGCCAGGCGTTCCTCGCTCAGGCGAGCGGTGACCTCGGGGTTGGTCCGAAGGATGTCGGCGAACGGCCGGCGCTCCTCCCAGGCGGCCATGGCTGCGCCCTGCACGATCCGATACGCAGCGTCACGATCGAGGCCCGAGGCGACGAGGGCGAGGAGGACGGGCTGGCTGAACACCAGGCCGTAGGACCGCTCGAGGTTCTCGGCCATCCGCTCGGGGAAGACCTCGAGGCCCTCCACGATCTCGGCGAACTTCACCAGCAGGTAGTAGGCCAGCAACGACGAGTCGGGCAGGATGACCCGCTCCACGCTGGAATGCGAGATGTCCCGCTCGTGCCACAGCGCCACGTCCTCCAGCGCCGGGACGAGGTTGGCCCGGACCACCCGGGCCAGGCCGCACATCTGCTCGCACCGCACCGGGTTGCGCTTGTGGGGCATGGCGCTACTGCCCTTCTGGGCCCCCTTGCGGAACGGCTCGGCGGCCTCGCCGACCTCGGTGCGCTGCAGGTGGCGGATCTCGAGGGCGAAGGCCTCGACGCTGGCCGCCACCGAGGCGCAGGCGTAGGCGAACTCGGCGTGGCGGTCCCGGGCCAGCACCTGGGTGGCGGGCACGGGCCGGAG
>JAUZEY010000038.1 GCA_030838785.1 Actinomycetota bacterium
TGTCCATCGCCCGGGCGCTCATGACCGGCGCCCGCTGTCTGCTCCTCGACGAGCTTTCGCTGGGTCTCGCGCCCCGGATCGTGAGCCAGCTGACCGAGGTCGTCCGGCAACTGGCCGACGAGGGCCGCATCGTCATCCTCGTCGAGCAGTATGTGGGCGTACTCCTCCAGCTGGCCGACCATGTCGCCATTCTGGAGCGGGGCCGGGTGAAGTTCACCGGCCAGACTCACGAGACCGCCCTGTGGCTCCAGGAGCACGGCTACCTGAAACCCACGGACGTGGCGGTGGTCGAGAAGAAGATCACCAGTACCCGTTAAAAGAGCAACTACCGCAGCCACCTTCCAGGGGGAGGAACCAAAACAATGAAGGCTTCGCAGCGACTTGGGCGCCTTGGGCTCGTGCTGCTGCTGGGCGGAACAGTCGGGGGCTTCGGCGTCGTCACGCCGGCGCACGCTGACTCCGACGTCGTCAGCATCGATCCCGGCAGCGGCAGCACCGGGGGCGAGACATGTGTGAACAGCTTCGTGAGCCGGGGCCGGGCCGTCGTGGCCGGGCCCGTCTACGAGATCCCCTACCGCAGCGTCGGCGGGGGCCCGTACGTGGAGAACGAGGTCAACTCGCGGCCGTCGACGTTCAGCTTCGCCAGTGACGCCTACGAGGGCTGGATCGGCGACATCATCCTCGGCACGTCGGGGGCCTACCCGAGGAACATCACCTCGGCCGTGGCCCACTGGCCACCGGTCCCCGACGCCAAGAACGGTGGCGCCACCGGCCAGAAGACCGACATCGAGTTCGGCCCCTTCGCCCACACCCACGCCGAGGCCGGGCCCCGTGACGCCATCTCCAAGGCCCAGGCGTTCGGCGACGACAAGGCCAGCGCCGGCCTGATCGGCCCGTCCACCGCCATCAGCACCACCGGCTTCGACGGCAAGATCCTCAAGGGCGTCGACGAGGTCATCGGCTACGACCTCCACATCGGACCGGTGCTGGTCAAGCAGATGCACTCGGTCATGAACTACCAGACCGACGGCACCCAGGACGGCACGAAGGCCACCTGGAAGCTGGAGTTCTCCGGCGTCGGCGGCGACAACAACTCCGTGTACACGATCACGCCCGACGGGTTCCAGCCCCAGGGCGGCTCGGCCCAGCCGGGTTCGGCAGGGATGAAGCAGTTCAACGACGGCGGCAAGGCCTTCGCCGACGCCCTCGAGTCGGCCGGCGTGACCCGGGGCGAGGCCAAGGTCGCCCCCGGCAAGGTCGAGGTCCGGGGCCCCGGCGAGCTGTACGTGTCGGTCGCCGCCCTCGAGCTGCGCAACGCCATCGTGGGGGCCCACAACACCACCGGCCACGCCCAGGGCTGGACGGTCGGCTACAACGAGCGCTACCTCAAGATGGAGCTCGGCACCTGCGACGCCGACGTCAACAAGGAAGTGCTCGACAAGTACGACGACCCGCCGAACAACCAGAAGGAGTTCGGCCCGGTCCACTTCCCCGACCCGACCCCCGGCGGCTATGGCGGGCCGAAGTCGACCACTCCGGTCCCCGGGCCCCTCGCCGCTCCGGCGGCGACGGTGTCCAAGGCGGTCTCGCCCATCACCGGTATGGCCGGGACCCGGCCGGCGCCCACTCCGGTGGCGACCGCCGGCCCGAGCCTCGGGGCGCGGCCCTTCGGCGTCCCCTGGGCCCGCGACGTCAGCTGATGCGCACCCCGTGAGGGTGCACCGGCGCAATCGGTTGATGGCGGTGGCGGCGATGGCCGCCACCGCCATCGTCGTCGGCGCCCCGGCGGCCAGCGCCCACCCCCGGCTGCTGTCGGCCGACCCGAAGCCGTCGGCGGTGGCGCCCGGCCCCGTCGACCACATCACCGTCCACTTCGACGAGTCGGTGCAGTGGCAGTACTCCACCATCGGGGTAGAGGACACCAAGGGACATTCCCTGCTGGGTGGCAAGGCGCAGGTGGCCAACCGGGAGGCGATCCTGCCCCTCGCCCCGGGGGCCAGCGGCCCGTTGCGGGTCAGCTGGCGCCTCGTCGGCGTCGACGCCCATCCGGTCATCGGCGCTTACGTGTTCGGTATCAGCGCCGGGGGGACGGCGGCCGGGGGAGCGGCCGATCTCGACAGCGCCATCCGCCGGATGGCCGGCACGCTCGGTGAGGGCCGCATCGGGTCCGAGGGTCTGAACTGGGCCATCCGGGGCGGCCGGTCGCTGGAGATCATCCTCCTCTACCTCGTGCTCGGCATCCTGATGCTGCGGGTCTTCGTGCTGAAGGAGGCGCCGCTCGCCTCCCGGGGCCCGGGAGCGGCGACCCTCACCGCCCTCGAACCCGACCGGGGCTACCGCCTGATGCGGACGCTGGGCATCGCCGCCGCCATTTCGATGCCACTCCTGTTCGCTTTATACGTCGCCCGGCTCGACTCCGCCGTCGGCGACGTGGCCTTCTCCAAGGTGCTCTTCTCCTCGCTGGGCGAGACCTGGACGATCAAGACCGTGCTGTGGATCGGGATCGCCGCCGCCGCCGTCTACGGGTTGCGCCCCCGGGGGCCCGGGGGTGTCCCCCTGGTGGCCAACCCCGCCGGCGCCCGCCAGCACGACCTTCTCCTGCTCAGCCTGGCCGCCGCCGCGGCAATAGCGTTCGGGTTCAACACGCATGCCAACGGCCTCTCCCCCGGCCTGCTGTGGACGCCGATGATGTTCGGGCACCTCATGGTCACCGCCTTCTGGGCCGGCGGCCTCGCCGCCCTGCTCCTCATCGTGTTCCCCACCGGCGATCCGGCCCGCATCTGGGCCGCCGTGAGCCGCTACTCCAACATCATGACGGTCACCGTGGGGCTCATCGTCGCGTCGGGCCTCGTCATGCTCTTCCGGCTCCTGTCGGGCAACATCAAGGGCATGTGGTGTTCCGACTTCGGTGTCGTGGCCGGGTTCAAAATGGCCGTCGTGGGAATCGCCATCCTCATCGGAGCCGTGAACAACCGGGTCGTCGCCTACCAGAAGGCCCAGGCCGAAGCTCCCGTCAACAAGTTCCGGCCCAGCCGGGAGCGGTCGATCAGCTCATTGCGGCGTCTGATCGCCGTCGAGGCGCTCATCCTCGGGTCGGCCGTCCTCCTCTCCGGCGCCCTCGGCGAGACGCAGCTGCCCTCGGTCTTCAAGGGCCACTTCTTCCCGGTCGACCTCCAGGAGACCGTCCGGCCGGGCCTGTTCGGATCGGGCTGCCAGTAGCGCTATGCGATTGGCGAGAGCGGGGTTCCTGACCAAGGTGGCGTTCGCCCTCACCGGGCTCGTGGGGCTCGCCGCCTGCGACCACGGCACGAAGGCCGCGGTCGCGCCGAAGGTGGCCGCCCCGGCGACGGCGCGGGCCGCCGCCTTCCGGGTCGTCTACCGCGTCGACGACACCGCCGGCCCGCAGCAGCAGGTGTCGACCGACGTCATCCAGGTCGCCGAGCCGTGGAACGGAGTGCTCGAGCACCACGACGGCCCGCCGCCCGGCACGACGCTCCTCTCGTCGACGGTGCAGAACGACCGCTTCACGTTCAACACCGCCCAGGGTTCGACCGGCTTCGCCACCCGCCGAATCCCCGGGGCGCTGACCACCGCTCCGTCCCCCGAGGCGCTGGCCGCGGCGGCCGCCGCCGGCCTGGTCGAGCGGTCGGGGGACGCCACCGTGGCCGGCGAGCCCTGCACCCGCTGGACGTACAAGGCTGCGAACGCCGTCCTGGCCAAGGGGACGCCCGAGGAGCACGTGGAGTCCTGCATCACGGCCGACGGCGTCCCCCTGCGGGAGGCGATCACGCTGCGGGGGCGGGTCGTGCGGGTGGCGGAAGCGGTCCAGGTCGACCGCAACCCGCCGGTCACGCCCGACACCTTCCAGACCGGGCGCGACCCCGGCGCCGACAGCGGCCAGGCGCTGCTCGAGACCGAGCAGCAGGTGACGGAGGGAGCCCGGTCGGGCGGGGCGATCGTGCGGGTGGTCGCCCCCGAAGGGTTCCGGGTCACCCGCCAGGTGACCGTCGACCGGCAGGCGGGCGAGAACTCGGCGCCGATCAAGCTCTACGTCCAGGCCTTCGAGTCGGGCGCCGACCTCGTCACCACCGAGCAGGTCACCACGCCGGGCAGCCCGCCCTGGTCGATCGACGAGGGGCAGCCCGTCGACCTCGGCGGCAAGCAAACGGGCCGGGTCGTCTACCGGACGGGCTGGGCCGAGGTCCGGGTGACCCTGGGCGACAAGTCGGTCCGGGTGACGTCGGCCCGTCCGGCGGTGGCGCTGGCCGTGGCCCGGAGCCTCACGGTCTGACCTGCTGCATCGGAGGAGGCGGCTGAAGCGGCCCAGACTCGGCTTCGACGTCGATGAGGTCGTCGTCGTCGAGGCCGTCGAGACCCAGGTCGACGTCGGGATCGGGGTCGTCGTCCGCCTCGTCGCCCTCGGCCTCGGGCAGGCCGAACACGCCGCCCGGAACCATGGTCGACTCGGGGAAGCGGGCCCACACCACCAGCCCTCCTTCGGGGCGGGGCTCGACTCCGACGGAGCCCCCGAGGGCCCAGACGAACTGGGAGACGATCCACATGCCGAGACCCCACGACCGGTTGGGACCGAAGCCGGCGAACTTCTCGAAGGCCCGGGTGGCCAGCTCCGGGGGGATACCCGAACCCCGGTCGAGAACCGCGAGTTCGATCATCCCGGGAGCCGCCCCCGCACTCCCGGGCATCCCCGCCGTGCGCTTGATCCGCACCTCCAGCGGCGAGTCGGGCGGCGAGTGCCGGAACGAGTTCTCGAGCAGGTTGGCCACGATCCGCTGCAGCTTCTGGCTGTCGGTGCGCAGCACGTTGAGCCCGCCCTCGATGTCGAGGACGAGCCGATCGCGGGGAATGGCCGCCGCGGCCCCGGCCGTCCAGATCAGCTCGGGGACGTAGACGTCGACGAGGTCGAACTGGCGCTCGATTGACAGCGACTCGGTGACGGCCACCTCCCGGACCTCGGCCAGCATCGAGCCGAGGTGGCGGGCGTGGCTCTGCATCAGCTCCAGGATGGCGTCCCGCTCGCCGGGCGAGGCGGCCACGGCGTCGCGGGTGAGGGCCCGGGCCAGCGCCTCCATGGAGGCGATCGGGGTCCGGAAGTCGTGGGCGATGGCATGGAGGAAGTCCTTCCTCGCCTCGTCGATCGTTTCGAGCCGTTCCCGGAGACGGCGGTCCTCGGCCGCCCGGCGCTCCAGGGCGGCCGACTCGGCTTCCGCCTCCGCCCGGCGGCGCCGGGCCTGGTCGACGACATCGGACAGCATCCCGACCATGACGGCGCCGACGACGAGATGGGCCGTCCACCACGCCGCGGAGCGGGCCCGCTGGGCGCCGGACAGGGCCGGCTCGGGAACGAGGGCGATGACGGCGACGACGCCGGCGGCGGCAAAGCCGGTGACCATCAGCGCCCGGCGCAGGTCGAAGCGGATGGCGGCGGCCATCACGTCGAGGACGGCCAGCGGCACGAGCGGGCTGCGGGACGCGCCGGTCAGGGCGGCGAAGAGCAGGATCAGGCCCGTGTCGAGGGCGGTGGTGGCCCACGGCGCCCAGGCCGGGATGCTGTTCCCTTCGGGGGCCCCCAGAACCCCGGCCGGCCGGCGGGCGGCCCGGCCCAGGACCAGGGCCGTGACCCAGGCGTAAACGGAGAAGACGGCGGCCACGACGAACCCGCCCCGGCGGTAGAAGCCGAAGTCGTCGCCGCCCAGGGCGGTGAGCACGAGGCAGTACACCGAGACCACCACCCGCAGCCGGGCGATGAACACCTCGG
>JAUZEY010000041.1 GCA_030838785.1 Actinomycetota bacterium
CAGGTAGGGGAGCCGCTGCTCGACCGAGAGCACGTAGAAGACGAAGGCCCCGACCATTCCGACCTCGCCGTGGGCGAAGTTGAGGACCCCCGACTTCTTGTATACGAGCGTGATGCCCAGCGCGACGAGGCCGTAGATCGCCCCGATCACCAGGCCGTTGCTGAGGATCGTCGACAACGGCCCCTCCCCTCTCTCCGCCGGTCGACTGTAGACAGGGCGTTTCCGAAGCAATGTCGTGTCCGCGACACAACGGACATCGCTGCGACGACAGTCGGGAGCGTCACCTGCCTCCCCGAGGCACTCTCCAGCGGTACGGTCCGTCGGGTGACCGGTGACCCGCCCGAACTCGACGCCTTCGTGGCCGCCTTCGGCGAGTGGGTCGAGGCGTGCTGGTTCGCCGAGCACGACCGGGCGCAGACCCGGCTCGAGGCGTTGCTGGCCTTCCCGCCCGACGTGGTCCTCGTCGGGGCGCTCTGGATTCTCGGGCGCCTGCTGGAGGTGTCGGATCCGCGGGGGCTCACCTCCGGCCTCGGCGACGCCGGCCCTCCCGCCGGGGAAACTGCCGCCGGTGAAGATCTCGCCGGGCAGGATGTCGGCGGCGCGCTGGCCCGGCACCTCCTGATCACCGGGCCCGACCCCGCCCGGGAGGCGCTGATCAGGGCGGTGGTGGCCGGAGCCGGCGCCGGGCCCGGGGCCCGGATGGAGCTGCTCCGCAGCTACGGGCCGGAAGCCGTCGAGGGCGCGGCCCTGGAGTGCTCCTCCGTGCTGGCCCAGGCGCTGGCCAACCGGTGGGGGGTGGTGCCTTCGAACATCCTCGAGGACCTCTGACGGGCGGCGGGCCCGTCCGTCAGACGTAGTGGCGGAGCAGGTCCCGTAGTCCTCGGGCGCCGGTGATGACGCCCTCGTCGTCGTCGCCGTCGTTTCCCTTCTCCAGGGCGGTGACGATGGCCGAGGCCTCGCTCTGCACCCGGCTCCACACGTGGGGCTCGATGCCGAACGGAGGAAGGCACGACTGGACCGCGGCGGCGGCCTCCATGAACTCGACCACCTTCTCCTCGTCGTAGACGCCGTGCTGGAGGCCGTCGGCGGCGATGAAGAGGTCGCTCATCGCCGTGGTGGCCTCCTCGCCGCCGTCCGGAATCGCCTCGACCTCGATCAGGGCGCCTTCGTCGGTGCTCGCCGCGTTCTCGTCGATCTCGTCGAGGAGGGCGTCGACCTGGGACTCGGCCGTGGCGGGTACGACCAGCACCAGCCCGTCCTCCCAGCGGTAGGGGATCTCCAACTCGACGAGGTCGGCGGTGGCGATGACCCGGTCCTCCGCCGGCCATTCCGCCAGCTCGTAGGCGACCTGCTCGTCGTCGACGTCCGACGGCGGGAGGACCTGCGGCGGCTCCTCGAGGCGCAGCCCGCACTCGATGCACAGCAACTGCGTCGTGGAGAACTCCATGTTCACGTCGGGGGCGAACAGGGCGCCGCAGCGGGGGCAGAACTGGTTCACGAATCCTCCTGGGGACCGGCGTCGCCCACCGCGGTGAGCGGACCGCCGTCGAAGCCGTCGGGGAACGAGGTGAGGTAGCGGTACCCCCACCCGGGGGCACAGCGTGGCAGATCCAGCGCCTCCGCGAGCCATGCGTGGCGGTCCGAGGCCGAACCGATGGGCTCGTCGGACGACAGGGCCCGCCCGGCCAGGGCCGCGTCGCCCCGTCCGAGGCGCTCGACGAGGCGGGCGGCGTCGGGCACGGGCAGGGCCCCGCCGGCCAGCTCGGCCAGCTCGACGGCCACCGGCGTGGCGACCACGCCGACGTCGATCTCGGCGCCGTCGCGGTAGAGGCGGTACTGGAGGATGTCGTCGTCGAACACCGACACTTCGAGCGCCAGGCCCCCACAGGTGGCGGAGAGCGCCGCCGCCGTGAGCCCCTCGCCGAACCGGGCCGCCTCCTCGTCGGTGGCGGCGAATACCACCGTCAGGCCGTCGACGGTGTCGGTGACCAGCGCCGGGCCAGGCCCGAGGGCGGCCACGACCGCGTCGTGGTCGGCGCCGACGACGGTGACGTTGGCGTAGGTGGTTCCCATTCGCGGGGCCGGGGCGGCGATGTCGTCCAGGGGCGACAGTCTGGCCCTAATGTCCGGCCCGTGGCGAAGCCCTCTCCTGCGACGGTCCCCACCATGGCGGGCCTCTTCACCCTGGTCTTCGCACTCGGTGGTTGGCATAGCGGCCTCGGCCGGTTGTCGGACAACTCCTTCTTCTGGCACCTCCGCACCGGGCGGCTCATCCTCGAGCACGGAATACCCCACGCCGATCCGTATTCGTTCACCGCCGCCGGGAGCCGCTGGGTGGTCCAGTCGTGGCTGGCGGAGATGCTCTACGGTGTGATCGACCGTGCGGCCGGCGCCTTTGGGATCCGCCTGCTGGTGGCGGTGACCGGGTCCCTGGTCGCCGGCCTCACCTACCGGCTCGTCCTTCGGCTCAGCCGCGATCACCTGGCGGCGGTGGGCTTGACCCTCGCCGCGATCGGGGCGTCGTTCACCTTATGGTCGGAGCGGCCGCTGTTCCTCGGGCTCCTGGCCTTCGTCGGGCTGTTGTGGATCGTCGAGGTCCCCGACCGCGGGCTCGGTCGACGCCCGCTGGTGGTGATCCCGGTCCTGATGTGGCTGTGGGCCAATGTCCACGGCACCTTCGTCCTGGGGATGCTGTACCTGGGGCTACACCTCGTCGGGCGATGGCTCGAAGGTGCCCCGCCCTGGAAGGGCCGGGAGCGGCTCCTCAGCCAGGCAGGGGCGCTGGCGTTGGCCGTGAGCCTGCTCAACCCCTACGGGCCCGGACTCCTCCTTTTCCCCATCCACCTCCTCGGCCGGAACGAGGTCCTCCGGCAGGTGACGGAATGGCGTTCTCCGGACATCCACACGGTGCAGGGGTTCATGCTGGCCGTCTGGGGGGCGGTGTTCGGCGCCTGCCTCGCGTTCGGCCGGCATCGTCCCTCGCGGCGCGACCTGGTGGTGACCGTCCCGTTCCTCTTCCTGGCCATTTGGGCGGAGCGGAACATCGCCCTGGCCCCGCTCGTCGGCGTGGCGGTGGCTGCTCGGGCTGTTGCGTCGGAGACGGGGCGGCCCCTCGGCGGGACCCCGCTGAACCGTGTCGTGGCGGGGGCGCTGGTGGCGCTCGGCGCGACCTGGACCGTCCAGGCGGCGGGCCAGCCGAATTTCGACTTCCACCGGTACCCGGTCGCGGCGATGCGCTTTGTCGCCGACCACGGTCTCCTCGGACAAAGGCTCATGAGTGACGACGGCTGGGGCGGCTACCTCATCCTCGAACATTGGCCTCGCCAGAGGGTCTTCGTCGACGACCGCTACGACATGTACCCGCTTCCCGTCCTGCACGACTCGTTCCACTTCGCCGATGCGGACCCGTCCTGGCCGCAGATCCTCGACCGGTGGGCCATCGATGTCGTGGTCTGGCCCCGCCACACCGCGATCGTCGGGCGGATGGAAGCCGACGCCGGATGGGAGCGGCGCTACGAGGACGACGTGGCCGCAGTGTACGTGCGCAGGGCGCCACCTCCGGTTCCTGCTCTGCCTGCCGGTGGCGTGGCCGGGCCGGCCCCTCCGGCGCCCGCGCGCCAGCTCCAGGACATCGTCGACCGGTTCGCGGCCCTCCACCCGGTGCCGTTCAGCGTCGTGGCCGACGATCGATCGACCGGCGCCCACGCCTCGCATCTTGCCGACCGTCGAGTTCTGAGCGCCAGCCTGTACAAGCTCTTCGTGGCCGCCGAGCTCCTGCGGCGCATCGGGGACGGGACTCTCGAGCGGGATGCCGCTTCCGGCGATGGATCCGGCCGCACCGTCGGTGAATGCATCCGGGACATGATCGTCGTGTCCGACAACCGGTGCGGCGCTTGGGGGCTGGGGAAGGTCGGGTCCGGAGCGCTCGACCCGAGCCTGGAGCGGCAGGGCTACCCCGGGACGTCGCTGGCCAGCCCCCAACGCACGACGGCGGCCGACATCGCCCGCTTCCTGGAGCGGGTCCGGGATGGCTCGCTGCTCGGGCCGGGGCGCCAGGCCCTCACGTCCGAGCTGTACGGGCTGCTGCGCTCCCAGCAGGTGAACGACCGCCTGCCGGTCGGACTCCCCCCGGGCACTCCGGTCGCCCACAAGACCGGTGACCGTCTCCACTGGGCCCACGACGCGGGCGTGATCTCGACGACCAAGGGGGAGCTGATTCTCGTCGTTCTCACCGGCCCGTGGCCTGCGCCCTGCTGTGATGCCGACCATCCGGGGCCGGCGGAGGTGGAGGTCTTCGGCGCGATCGCCGATCTTGCCGGCGAGGTCTACAGCGCCGTTGTGTGACCACGTCCGTCAGGGTTGTCCCGACGCGAGAAGGTGGTCGGCGCCTGGGCGCCGGCCACCTTCTCGCACCTTCGTATCGTCGATTAGTTGAGGCTGTTGTTCACCTGGTCGAACTTGGTTGACACGCCGCTGCCGAGAGCCTTGACGGCGACGAGGGCGACGACGGCGATGAGGGCGAGGAGCAGGCCGTACTCGACCATGCTGGCCCCGCGCTCGCTGTCGGTGTTGAACTTCGCTTGGATCCAAGTCTTCAACACAAAGAGGTCCACTGCTGCCTCCGATTCGTAACGCCTCATCAGCGCTTCCGTTGCCGTGGGGCGCTTTCTGCGCCGGGGCTTGAACTGGTTATCGGGCGTGCGGCGTGACGGCTGGATAGGCCGATCGGCCTAATGTGGAGCTCAGCTATTGACGGAATTGGTGATCCGCGAGAACTGTGTCGAGACGCCCTCGCCGAACGCCTTGACGGCGACAAGCGCGGCGACGGCGATCAGCATTAGCAGGAGTGCGTACTCCACCAAGCTGGCGCCTTCCTCTACCTGGAATTTGGCCCTGATCCAGGCGCTCATCGCATCAATGGTTCCTTCCATGGCGAATCACTTGCCTCCGACATCGCAGGTCTTGAGACGCG
>JAUZEY010000048.1 GCA_030838785.1 Actinomycetota bacterium
GGGCGGCCTGGGCGATGAGCTCGCAGGCCTCGTTGACCTCGTGGAGCGAGAGGTCGGACGGACCGGCGATGCTGAGCAGGATCCCGCGGGCGCCCTCGATGCCGGCCTCCAGCAGCGGGCTGGAGACGGCGGCCCGGGCGGCGTTGACGCCCCGGCCCTCGCCGGCCGAGAGACCGATGCCCATGAGCGCCGAGCCGGCGTTGGTCATGATCATCTTCACGTCGGCGAAGTCGGTGTTGATGAGGCCGGGCGTGGTGATCAGGTCGGTGATTCCCTGCACGCCCTGGAGGAGCACCTCGTCGGCGGCCTTGAAGGCGTTGACCAGCGCGGTCTTGTCGTCGACGACCTGCAGCAGCCGGTCGTTGGGGATGACGATGAGGGTGTCGACCTTCTCCTTCAGCTTGCGGATGCCGTCCTCGGCCTGCATCGAGCGCTTCCGGCCCTCGAAGGCGAACGGCCGGGTCACGACGCCGACGGTGAGGGCGCCGAGCTGCTTGCCGATCTCGGCGACGACGGGCGCGCCGCCCGTCCCCGTCCCACCGCCCTTGCCGGCGGTGATGAAGACCATGTCGGACCCCTTGAGGACCTCCTCGATCTCGTCGCGGTGTTCCTCGGCCGCCAGACGGCCGACCTCGGGGTCGGACCCGGCGCCGAGGCCCCGGGTGAGCTGGCGGCCGATGTCGAGCTTGACGTCGGCCTCGCTGCTGAGCAGGGCCTGAGCGTCGGTGTTGATGGCGATGAACTCGACGCCTTTCAGCCCGGCGTCGACCATCCGGTTCACCGCGTTGCACCCACCGCCGCCGACACCGACGACCTTGATCACAGCCAGGTAGTTCTGAGGAGCGCCCACCATTGCAAACCTTCTCTCGTGCTCGTGGCCTTTTCAGCCAAGCCCGCTCGTGGCCGGCCCTCCCTCGCGGCCTTCGAGACCGCGACCTACCTGGCCGGTATAGGAAACAACGTTGTCCAGCAAAGGGATCCAGCAGTCCAGCAGTACTGCATGGGGAAGAATCCTGGCGACCATCCCAGCCCCCGGTCGCCTTCGGGGCACCCCGCAAATCTTTCGCTTGAAGCTCTACTTGAGCCTGAACGAGGGGTGAACCTGCGGTTGGCGCCGAGACTCTAAACCAGTTGCGCGGAGCGGTGCAATTGCCGCGATCCCTTATCTGGCTTCAGTCGCGCGGCTTTCCGGGGTTGACGGGGGCGGTCGCGCCCCGGCCCGGTGCAGGGATGCTGGTCGCAGGGGTGGGAGCGGTCGGTACGACCACGGGCGCAGTCGGCACGCGCAGGTCGAGAATGGCCACCGACCGACTCCCGACGCGGTCCAGGAGGACGGTCAGCGCGGCCACCTTGGCCGGCAGCGACGTCGGCGGCCCCATCCGGATCTGCCTCACCCCCGTGTGGAGCGTGACCGCGTCGCCGTCGAGGACGACGGCGGTCACCTGACGGCGGACCGCCTCCGGCAGGGCGGCGACGACGTCGAGCGCCGGCCGGGCCGAGTCCATCGCGCTGCC
This sequence comes from Actinomycetota bacterium, assembly GCA_030838785.1. Taxonomy (GTDB): domain Bacteria; phylum Actinomycetota; class Acidimicrobiia; order IMCC26256; family BP-133; genus BP-133. The sequence continues at coordinate 1,515 of JAUZEY010000048.1, forward strand.
CGGCGGAGGCGTCGCCCCGGCGCCGGTCACCTCGGGCAGGTCGCCGGGTCGGTCGGGCCGGTCGGCCAGCACCCGGCCGCCGCGGTCGAGCAGGACCCACCCCCCACCCGGGCGGGCGGCGCTGGCGGCCGCCGCCCGTTCCGTCAGGCGGATCCGGACGGTGTTCGGGAAGGCCCGCTCCACCAGCGCCGTGTTCACCCAGGGCAGGCGCTCGAGGCGGCCTTCGGCGGCGGCGGTGTCGACCGAGACCATGGGCTCGCCCCGGCGGAGGCCGGCACCGGTGATGGCCTGGTCGACGGTGACGAGGGCGCCGCCGGACACCTGGATGTGGTCGACGTCGAGGAGGGGGGAGCGCGTCGTCGTCCACGTGGCCCCGGTGAAGACGGCGATGGCGGCGACGGCGACCAGCACCCGCCCGGCCAGCGTCTGGGGCAGCCCGCGCCGCAGCCGGTCCCGCAACGAGCGCGTCGCGCTGGCGGCGGCCTTGCCCGCGCCGGCCACGGCCCGGCCCGCCACCGGGGCCTGCCAGGCCAGGGGCCGCTGCAGGGCGCCCGGGAGCCTGGCCCGCCACCCCTCCGGGCGGGGCCCGGGCCGGCGGGCGAACCGGCCGTTGGTCGGCGGGCGGTTGTGCCGCACGACCTTGACGCGGCGCTGGGTACGGTCCTCGCGACGGCTCACGTGACTCCTCCGGTGACTTCGGCGGGAGTGCCGGCGACGGCGGCGTGGTCCTCGCCGGGCCAGGCGGTCGGTGCGCCGGGCCGGGCGCCGGCCATCCCGGCGAAGGCGACCCGGCGCAGCTCGGGGACGAGGGTGACACCGCTGTCCTCGGCCACCCGGCGCCGGACTTCGAGGACCAGGCTGACGACGTCGGCCGAGCGACCCCGGCCGTCCGGCTCGGCCTGGAAGAAGTTGGCGTGGCGGTCGGAGACCCAGGCGGTGCCGATCCGGAAGCCCTTGAGGCCGCAGGCGTCGATGAGCCGGCCGGCGGAATCGCCGGGCGGGTTGGTGAACACCGAGCCGGCGTTGTTCCCGCCGGGCTGGTTGGCCCGCCGCCACCGCACGACCTCGTCGATCTCGGCCTTGGCGTCGGCGGCCGGCCGGGCGGTCACGGCGAACTCGGCCCGGACCACCACCTGCGCCGGTCCGAGGTTGGAGTGGCGGTAGGTCAGGTCGAGCGCTCCTACGG
>JAUZEY010000053.1 GCA_030838785.1 Actinomycetota bacterium
TCGAGCGATGAAGCCCACCACCGCTGACGAGCTACGACGCGCCTTCCTCGGCTTCTTCGAGGCCAGGGGCCACACGCCGCTGCCGTCGTCGAGCCTCGTCCCCAACGACCCGTCGCTGCTGCTCACCACGGCCGGCATGGTGCAGTTCAAGCCCTACATGCTGGGCGAGGAGAAGCCGCCGTGGCCCCGGGCCACCACCGTCCAGAAGTGCTTCCGCACCACCGACATCGACATCATCGGCACGACGGCCCGTCACCTCACGTTCTTCGAGATGCTGGGCAACTTCTCGCTCGGCGACTACTTCAAGGAGCAGGCCATCCCCTTCGCCTGGGAGCTGGCCACGACGGTCTTCGAGCTCGACCCGGAACGGATCTGGGTGACGGTGTTCGAGACCGATGACGAGTCGATCGGGATCTGGGCCAACCAGGTCGGGGTGCCCCGGGAGCGGATCCAGCGCCGGGGCGAGGAGGACAACTTCTGGGCCATGGGCCCGACCGGGCCCTGCGGGCCGTGCTCCGAGCTGTACTACGACCGGGGCCCGGAGTTCGGCGCCGAGGGCGGCCCGGCCGTTGGCGGCGAGGAGCGCTACGTCGAGTTCTGGAACCTCGTCTTCATGCAGTACAACCGGGCCGAGGACGGGACGCTCACCGACCTGCCGCAGCGCAACATCGATACCGGCGCCGGCCTCGAGCGGATCCTGGCCCTCCTCCAGGGCGAGCAGTCGGTTTTCGAAACGGATGTCCTGCGCCGGATCCTGGCCGTGGCCGAGGCCACCACCGGCCACGAGTACGGAGCCGGCGCCAAGGCCGACGTGTCCCTGCGGATCCTGGCCGACCACGGTCGGGCCATGACCTTCCTGCTCGCCGACGGGGTCATGCCGACCAACGAGGGGCGGGGCTACGTGCTGCGCCGCCAGATCCGCCGGGCCGTTCGCCACGCCCGCCTGCTGGGCTTCGAGGGCGAGATCACCGGGCCCCTCGTCGACGCCACCGTGGAGACGATGGGTGCGGCCTATCCCGACCTCGTGCGCCAGCACGGCTTTCTGCGCCAGATGGCCGCCCGGGAGGAGGCCCGCTTTGGTGAGACCCTGCGGCGGGGACTCGACCTGCTCGACGAGATCGTGGCCCGGGGCGACGTGTCCGGGGAGGACGCCTTCTTCCTCCACGACACCCTCGGCTTCCCGGTCGAGGTGACGGCCGAGATCGCCGCCGACCGGGGCCGGGCGGTCGACCTGGCCGGGTTCCGGGAGCGGATGGACGCCCAGCGGCGCCGGGCCCGGGAGGCGCGGGCGGCAGCCGGGGCCAGCGGCGCGGTGGGGGAAGGGGCGGCCGTCTCGCCCGTCTTCGCCGAGCTGCTCGAAGCGTCCGGGCCCAACGAGTTCGTCGGCTACACCGAAGCGGTGTCGACGGCGCGGGTGGTGGCCCTGCTGGACAAGACCGAGTCGATCGGCCGGGCCGAGGCGGGCCGCACCGTCGACGTCATCCTCGACCGCACGCCGTTCTACGCCGAGTCCGGCGGCCAGGTCGGCGACACCGGCACCATCGAGACGGCCGACGGAACTCTGCGGGTCGTCGACACCGTCTACGCCGTGCCCCAGAAGCTGATCCTGCATCGGGCCGAGGTGGTGTCGGGCCACGTCGCCGTCGGTTCCGAGGCCACGGCCCGTATCGACGTCGCCCGCCGGGAGCGCACCCGCCGCAACCACACCGGTACCCACCTGCTGCACTGGGCGCTGCGCGACGTGCTCGGCGAACACGTGAAGCAGGCCGGGTCGCTGGTGAGCCCCGACCGGCTGCGGTTCGACTTCTCCCACTTCGAGGGCGTGCCGGCCGAGATCCTGGCCCGGGTCGAGACCCAGGCCAACGAGGAGGTCCTTGGCAACGGCTCCGTCCGCGTCTACGAGACGACCAAGGAGCACGCCGAGTCGATCGGCGCCATCGCCTTCTTCGGCGACAAGTACGGCGACATCGTGCGGGTCGTCGAGGCCGGCGACCGCTCCGTCGAGCTGTGCGGCGGCACCCACGTCAACGCCCTCGGCATGATCGGTCCCATCAAGGTGCTGGGGGAGAGCTCCATCGGCGCCAACGTGCGGCGCATCGAGGCGCTGACGGCGACGGCCACGCTGGCCCACATCGGCACCGAGGAAGCGCGGCTGCGCCGGGCCGCCGAGCTGCTCCGGGTGGCGCCCCACGAGGTGCCCGACAGCATCGAACGCTTGCAGGGCAAGGTGAAGGAGCTCCAGGAGGAGCTCGACACCGCCCGGGCCCGCCAGGCCGCCGGGGAGGCCAAGACGCTGGCCGCCTCGGCCAAAGGGGGCGTCCTGGTGGCCCGGCGCGACGGGTCGACGCCCGACGACCTCCGCCGCCTGGCCGTGGGCGTGCGGGACGAGATGGGCTCCGGAGTGGTGGTCCTGGTGGGCGCCTCGCCCGACGGCACCAAGGCCGGTCTGGCGGTGGCGGTGAGCTCCGACCTGCAGGGCAAGGGTGTGTCGGCGGCCGAGGTGGCCGGCGACGCGGCGAAGACGTTGGGCGGCGGCACGGCCCGCAACCCCGAGCTCGTCACCGGCGGCGGCCCCCGGGTGGAGAACATCGAAGCGGCGCTGGAACAGGCCCGCGGCAAGGCGATCGAGGCCGTCGCCGGCGCCGGCGGGTGACGGCGCCCCCCGGAACGGGAGGTTCGGGGCTGTCCTCCGGAAGCGAACCGGCTCGGCCGGGGCGTGTCCTCGGCGTCGATCTCGGGGCCCGGCGCATCGGTCTGGCGCTGTCCGACCCGCTCGGCATCCTGGCCGGCCCCTTGACGGTGCTCTTCCGGACGGGCGACCGCGGCGCCGACCACGCCGCCATCCTCGGGGCCGCGGCCGAGAACGAGGCGGCCCTGGTGGTGGTCGGTCTGCCCTTGTCGCTCTCGACCGGCCGCCCCGGTCCGGCCGCCGAGGCGACGCTGGCCGAGGTGGCGGAGCTGACGGTGCGGGCGGCGGCCCTCGACCCTCCGATCGCGGTCGCCACCCATGACGAACGCCTCACGACCGTGACGGCGCAACGGTCGCTGGCCACCGGCGGCGTCCGCGCCCGGGACCGCCGCGCCGTCGTCGACAAGGTGGCGGCGGCCGTGATGCTCCAGTCCTGGCTCGACGGCCGTCCCGGGAGCGCCTCATGACCGACATTCCCGGCGGCGGGCGCCGCGGCGGTCTCACCCGGCGGGGGCGGATCGTGCTCGGGGTGCTGGCGATCCTCGCCGTCATGGGCATCGGGACCGGCATGTGGGTGATGCGCCAGGTCAACCCGGCGGGCGGTCCGGGGGCCAAGGTCGTCGTCGACGTCGAGCCCGGGACCAGCGTGGCCACCGTGGCG
>JAUZEY010000133.1 GCA_030838785.1 Actinomycetota bacterium
CGAACGGTTGGGCCATCCGCCCGACCGACTCCGGCTCCGCCTGCGGCACCCCGTCCGGCCCCGACGGCTACGGTGCCACGTCGAGCGCCACCGCCGACGGGGTGACGATCCGCCTCGATACCTTCCCCTGCCAGCTGCGGCCCGGCGAGCGCCCGACGATCGACGCCACCGTCGACACCCCCTGGACGATCATCACCGCCGCCCACTTCGACTTCGGCGACGGCGCCACCAAGGACGTGACCTACCCGGCCGGATGCAACCGGGACGGCGGATCGATCATGGTGCCCAACCCGGACCACACCACCGACTACATCACTGCCACGGTCGGGAACGTCGACGTTTCGGACAACGCCCACGAGTACACCCAGCCCGGCCGCTACCCCGTCACCGTCTCGGTCACGGTGAACCACTGCTCGGCCTGGGACGCCACCGGCCAGGCCGGTCCCTCCCACGTCGTGACCGCCACCCTCACCGTCGTCCGCGTCGGCTGATAACCGGACCAGCAATCAGGAACCGCCGCCCAGGTCTGATCGGCACGTCCTGACCGGCCTGTTGTCCGATGACAGACCGGTCAGGATGATGGCGAAGGTCGGAGCTCGAGGGCCAGGAAGCACCGGCCCGGCCATGAGGCGCTATGCGCAGACGTCGGTGCTGAGGACTCCTTCGACAACGGCCATCACCGCGGCAGCGGTCACACTCTCCTCGAAATGATCGACCCCTTTGCCGTTTGACAGAAGCCAGCTTTGAGTCGCCGGCAGGCTGGCCAGCAGCGTCTTGTCGGTGCGGGTGGCAACGACGGTCGGGAGCCGGGCCGCCGTCAGGGCGTTGTTGATAGCGGTCGCGCAAGGGCCGGGTGGCAGCTCGCCGGTGACCGCGAAGGCCACCCATTGCGATGACTTCGTTCCCGCCTGAAGCGATCCGTTTGACGAGCGATTGGCGATGAAGCAGTCCATGGCGAGCGCTGGGCCTGCGGCGAGAACGAGCATGACTCCAGCCGCGGCTGGTGCGAGGAGGAACTTTCGGTTCATAAAGCTTCCTTTCGTTCGTGGTCTGGGCCGCCCCGCGCCACGACGCTCAAGGTTTGCCACGCCATCGCCGACCTCCCTTCCGAGAGAAAGAGTCCCGTTGACTCCGTTGCACACCGCTGCCGCGCAGTGCGGTTAGCAGCAGTCTGCGCGTTCGGGGGTAACAGGACAATGGTCATAACGGATGGTTCGAGGCGCGACTGGGCGTTGAACCGGAACGCGTGCTCACTAGCAATGATGTAGTCATCCCCGCCCGCGTCGGCAAGCGACTGCGGGGGTGCGACGTCGATCCGCGCCGTCCTCGCCTTGGTGACCGGCCCCCCGTCCTCCCCCCGGATGGGCGCCTGGACGGTGGTCGGCTGCCACGTCCCCACGATCTCGCTACCCCCGTGATCCCTCCCTCTTCACTGCGGGGTTGGGCGGTCCGGTGGGGTCGGTGCTCCCGTCGGAAGGCCTGACGCGACTGCGGCCGTCGGCAACCGGTCCTGGCGGGGCGCCGATCGTTGGGCGGCCAGCGCGACGAAGTGGCCGACGATGCTTTCCAGGCGGTTCATCGATCCGGCCCGGTCGATGAGCAGCGGCTCCGTCTCGCCGGCGCCGCGCACCAGGATCGGCGTGGCCCACGACACCGCCGGGAGCGTGATGACGATGTCGCCGGCGACGCCGTCGAGAGCGCCGGCGGCGGCGGCAACGGCGGTGGTGACCACCACGTCGTAGAGGTGGCGGGACGGTGTCGCCCCGCCGTCGAGGTCGGGGACGACCACGTCGCAGGTGTCCTCGAGACGCAGACAGGCGGCCAGCCCCGTCGCATACACGTAGGGTGCCGCGAGGATCAGGATACGAGGCCGGTTCATACCCCCATGAGACCCGATGGCACCGCCGGCCGCATCGCCAAGAATGGTGATTCTCCGACCGTACGGCCTGTCCCGATATCGGCCCGAGGCGCACGGTGGTGGTCGATACGGCGCGATCGTCGGCGGCGACGTCCCCGTCGCCGACCGGGCCCGGCGGGCGGCGGAACTCCTCGGGCTCAACCCGGCGCAGGTCGACGCCGCCCTCGGCTACTACGCCGAGTTCACCGACGAGATCGACCGCGACCTCGCCGCCAACACGGCCGCGGCCGATGAAGCGGAAGCCTTGTGGCGCCGCCGGCAGGACCTGCTCGCCGGTTGAAGCTGCTCCTCGACGTCCACCACTCCCACCTCATCGCCGAGGCCCTCAGCCAGGGCGGCCACGACCTCGTGGCCGCCTCCTTGGACCCGGCCCTCGCCGACCTCGGCGACGACGAGCTGTTGCGCGCCGCCACCTGCGACGGTCGCGCCGTGGTCACCGAGAACGCCCGGGACTTCGACCGGATCGTGCGAGCCTGGCCCGCCACCGGCGAACACCACGCCGGGGTCATCGTCACCTCCCCTCGCCGCTACCACCGTGGGAGCCGTTCCTATCCGGCCAACCTGACCGCCGCCCTGAGGGCACTGTTGACCTCTCCGCCGCAGAACCCTGCGGACTGGGTGCACTGGGTCTAGACGCCCCGAGTGCCCGATTTTTGGGGACGGCTACGACATCGCGGCTGGCGCCGCGCAGGTCCAAGTCTGGCAACG
>JAUZEY010000180.1 GCA_030838785.1 Actinomycetota bacterium
CGCTCCCGACCTGTCCCTCGTCGCCACCGCCGACCACCGGCCGGTCACCGCCGCCGGGGTGTTCACCACCAACCTGGTGGCCGCCGCGCCCGTCCAGCTCTGCCGGCGCCACCTGGCCGGCGAGGGCAGGGCGGCGGCCGTCGTGCTCAACTCCGGCAACGCCAACGCCGCCACCGGCGAGCCCGGCCTGCTGGTGGCCGAGGGGACGGCGGCGCTGGCCGCCGAGGCGCTGGGCTGCGACCGCAGCCACATCCTCCTCTGCTCCACGGGCCTGATCGGCATCCCGATGGCCATCGAACCCTTCACCACCGGCGTCCCGGCCGCGGCCGCCGCCCTGGCCGCCACCCCGGAGGCGGGCCGCTCGGCGGCCGAGGCCATCATGACCACCGACACCGTGGCCAAGGAGGCCGTCGCCACCTTCGAGGTCGGCGGCGCCCCGATCACCGTCGGCGGGATGGCCAAGGGGGCGGCCATGCTGTCGCCGGCCATGGCCACGATGCTGGCCATCATCACCACCGACGCCGCCGTCGACCCCCGGGCGCTGGCGCTGGCACTGACCAGGGCGGTCGACGCCTCGTTCAACCTCATGACGACCGACGGGTCCCGTTCCACCAACGACACCGTCCTCGTCCTGGCCGGCGGCGCCGCCGGCAACGCCCCCATCCAGGCCGGCACGGCCGAGGCCCACGCGCTGGCCGACGCCCTCACCGCGGTCTGCGCCAGCCTCTCCGACCAGATGGCGTCCGACGCCGAGGGAGCCACGAAGTTCGTGCGCCTCACGGTCAGGGGCGCCCGGTCCAACGCCGAAGCCCTGCGGGCAGCCCGGGCCGTGGCCCAGAGCCAGCTGGTGAAGTGCTCCCTGTTCGGCGGCGACCCCTACTGGGGCCGCATCCTGTCCGAGCTCGGAGCCAGTGGCTCGTTCCTCGACCCCGACAAGGTCGACATCGCCTACAACGGCTTCAGGGTCTGCATCGGCGGGGTGGCCGCTTCGGGCGGGTTCGACGCCGACGCCCTGACCAAGTCCATGCAGCAGAAGGAGATCGAGGTCACCGCCGACCTCCATCTCGGCAACGGCGAAGCCACCGTGACCACCGTCGACCTGACCCCGGGCTATATCGACGAGAACATGAGGACGTCGTGAGCTTCCCCCTCGTGGAGTCCCGGCTCGACATCGACCCCGAGGCCAGGGCCGCCATCCTGGCCGAGGCGCTGCCCTACATCCGCGAATTCTCCGGCAAGACCGTGGTGGTGAAGTACGGCGGCAACGCCATGAGCGACCTCGAGCTCTTCGCCCAGGACGTCGTCCTCATGCGGCTCGTCGGCATGAACCCCGTCGTCATCCACGGCGGCGGGCCCCAGATCACCGATCTGATGGCCCGGCTCGGCAAGGAGTCCGTGTTCATCGACGGCCTGCGGGTCACCGACGCCGAGACCGTCGACATCGTCCGCATGGCACTGGTGGGCAAGGTCAACCGGGAGGTGGTGGGGGCCATCAACCGCCACGGCCCCTACGCCATCGGCCTCTCGGGCGAGGACGCCAGCCTCGTCACCGTCCGCCAGCGCGACCCCCGGCTCGGCTTCGTGGGCGACGTCAGCCGCATCAACACCACCGTCCTGGAGCGCCAGATCGCCGAGGAGTTCATCCCCGTCATCGCCACCATCGGAGTCGACGAGGAGGGCCAGGCCTACAACGTCAACGCCGACACCGTGGCCGGCGCCATCGCCGAGGCCCTCGCGGCGGAGAAGCTCGTCTACCTGACCAACGTCCCCGGCCTCTTCGGCGATCTCCACGACCGGGATTCACTCATCTCCCAGATCTCCGCCACCGACCTGGCCGCCCTCCTCGACTCCGGCGCCCTGTCGGAAGGCATGGTCCCGAAGATCCGTTCCTGCGTCTCGGCGCTGCGCAACGGCGTCGGCCGGGCCCACCTGTTGGACGGGCGCATCCCCCACGCCCTGCTCCTGGAGTGCTTTACCCACCAAGGTGTGGGCACCATGGTGGTGCCGTGACGACGAGGAGAGACATGAGTTTCGACGAGCTCGCTGCCCTGGACGCCGCCCACGTCATGGGGACGTACGCCCGTCAGCCCGTCGCGTTCGTCCGCGGCGAGGGCAGCCGGCTGTGGGACAGCGAGGGCCGGGAGTACCTCGACTTCCTGGGCGGCCTGGCCGTCACCTCGCTGGGCCACGCCCACCCCGAGGTGGCCGACGCCCTGGCCGAGCAGGCCCGCACGCTGCTCCACGTGTCGAACCTCTACTACAACGACGTCCAGCCGAAGCTGGCCGCCGAGCTCGACGGGCTGCTGGGCGGCGGGGGCCGGGTCTTCTTCTCCAACTCCGGCGCCGAGGCCAACGAGTGCGCCATCAAGCTGGCCCGCCGCTACGGCCAGAAGCACGGCATCACCCACACCTACCACGTCGTCTCGGCCCTCAACTCCTTCCACGGCCGCACGCTCGCGACCCTGGCCGCCACCGGCCAGCCGGCCAAGCAGGCGACGTTCCAGCCCCTCCCGCCCGGCTTCTGGCAGGTCCCCTACGGCGACATCGGCCCCCTCGAGGCCCACGCCGAGCGGTTCGAAGGCAAGCTGGCCGCGATCCTGCTCGAAGTGGTGCAGGGCGAAGGTGGCGTATGGCTGGCGCCGCCCGGCTACCTGGAGGCGGTACGGGCGCTGTGCGACCGCACCGGTGCGCTGCTCATCGTCGACGAGGTCCAGACCGGTCTCGGGCGGACGGGGAAGTGGTTCGCCTTCGAGCACTTCGGCATCCGGCCCGACATCGTGACCATGGCCAAGGCGCTCGGCAACGGCGTGCCGATCGGGGCCTGCTGGGCCACGGCCGAGGCGGCCGCCGCCTTCGAGCCCGGCGACCACGCCACGACCTTCGGCGGACAGCCGCTGGCCGCCCGGGCCGCCCTCGCCACCGTGCAGATCATGCAGCGGGAGAACGTGCCGGAGCTCAGCCGCCGGGCCGGCGCTCGCCTGGCCGAGGGGTTGGCTGCCATGCCCGGCGTCGTCGACGTCCGGGGCCTCGGCCTGCTCCTGGCCGCCGAGTTGGCCCCGGGGGCCGACGCCAAGGCGGCCGCCGCCGCCTGCCTCGAGCGGGGGCTGATCGTCAACGCCGTCACCCCCACCGCCCTGCGGTTCGAGCCGTCGCTGCTCGTCACCGACGCCGAGATCGACGAGGCGCTGGCCATCCTCGGCAAGGCCCTGGCGTGAACCCCGACGCGTTGGTTCCGCACTTCCTCGACGTCGACGATCTGAGCGCGCCGGCCCTGCGCCGCGTACTCGATCGGGCCCTGGGTTGGAAGGAGAACCCCGGCAAGGTTCCCGACCTGCTCGACGGCCAGGCGGTGGCGGCCGTCTTCCAGAAGCCCAGCGCCCGGACCAGGGTGTCGTTCGAGGTGGCCGTCTCGACGTTGCGGGGCCACTGCGTCACTCTGCGGGGAGAGGAGCTCGGGCTCGGCTCCCGGGAGTCGGTGGCCGACGTCGCCCGCACGCTGTCCAGCTACTGCACCATGGTCGGCGCCCGGGTCTTCGACCACCGGGTGTTGGAGGAGATGGCCCGCCTGGGCGGCATCCCGGTCATCAACCTCCTGTCCGACACCGCCCACCCCGGCCAGGCCGTCGGCGACATCCTCACCCTCGAGGAGCACCTCGGCGGCCCGGTCGAGGGCCGCCGGCTCGCCTTCATCGGCGACGGGAACAACGTCGCCGCCTCCCTGGCCCTGGCCGCCGCCCTCACCGGCCTCGAGATGATCGTCTCGAGCCCCCCCGGCTACGAACTCGACGACTCCGTCGTCGAGCGGGCCCGCAACCTCGGCGGGGTGGTCGAGCTGGTGGCTGATCCCTTCGACGCCGTCCAGGGCGCCGACGCCGTGTACACCGACGTGTGGACCTCGATGGGCCAGGAGGCCCAGAATGACGCCCGGATCGCCGCCTTCGGGGCCTACCAGGTCAACGCCGAACTCATGGCCGCCGCCCGCCCCGACACGGTCGTCCTCCACTGCCTGCCGGCCAAGCGGGGCCTCGAGATCACCGACGAGGTGATCGACGGCCCCAACTCGGTGGTGTGGACCCAGGCCGAGAACCGGATGCACTCCTACCGGTCGATTCTCGTCGAGCTGACCGGAGAGGATTCGTAGATCCGTGCCTCTGGGCAAGCCGCAGCGCCAGCACCGCATCGCCCGGCTCCTCGAGGAGCAGGTCATCTCGAGCCAGGTCCAGCTGGTGGAGCTCCTGGCCACCGATGGGCTGGTCCTGACCCAGGGTACGGTCAGCCGCGACCTGGAGGAGCTCGGCGCGGTCAAGGTGCGGATCCCCGGCGGTCAGATGGCCTACGCCATCCCCGAGCTGGCCAAGGACCGGGTGGCGCCCGAGGAGCACCTGAAGCGGGTGCTGGGCGAGTTCCTGGTCGAGGCGGCCCACTCCGCCAATCTCGCGATCCTGCGGACGCCGCCGGGCTCCGCCCACGTGGTGGCCTCGGCCCTCGACCGGGCCGGCCTGGGCGACGTACTCGGGACCGTCGCCGGCGACGACACCATCCTGGTCGTCTGCGCAGCCCCCGACGGGGGCCAGAAGGTGTCCGCCCGTCTGGCCCGCATGGCCGGGCTCGAAGCGCAATAAGGAGATTCGATGGGAGCACGCGTCGTCCTGGCCTATTCGGGCGGGCTCGACACTTCGGTGGCCGTCCGCTGGATGGGCGAGGAGTGGGGCTGTGAGGTCATCGCCCTGGCCGTCGACGTCGGCCAGGGCGGCGACTTCGAGACCATCCGCAAGCGCGCCCTGGCCGCCGGTGCCGTCGAGGCCGAGGTGATCGACGCCCGGGCCCGCTACGCCGAGGGCTTCGTCGTTCCCGCCGTTCGGGCCAACGCCCTTTACGAGGGCCGCTACCCGCTCGTCTCGGCCCTCTCCCGCCCGGTCATCGTCGAGGAGCTGGTGGCCGCCGCCCGCCGCCACGGAGCGACGGCGGTGGCCCACGGCTGCACCGGCAAGGGCAACGACCAGGTCCGCTTCGAGGTGTCCACCCGGGCGTTGGCCCCCGATCTCGACGTCATGGCTCCGACGCGGGACTGGGACTTCAACCGTGAGACGGCCATGGACTACGCCGCCGAGCACGGGATCCCGATCGAGCAGACCAAGAAGAGCCCATACTCGATCGACGAGAACCTCTGGGGCCGGGCCATCGAGTGCGGTGCCATCGAGGACCCCTGGGCCCAGGCGCCCGACGACATCTGGACCCTGACCCGGCCCCCGGCCGGCGGTCCGCCGGCGCCGTCGGAGGTGGTGATCGGCTTCGAGGCCGGCGTGCCGACCACGCTCGACGGCACCGCCCTGGCTGCCCACGAGCTCATCCTGGCGCTCGGCGAGTTGGTCGGCGCCTACGGCTTCGGCCGGATCGACATGGTCGAGAACCGCCGGGTCGGCATCAAGAGCCGGGAGGTGTACGAGTGCCCCGGCGCCCTGGCTCTGATCCTGGCCCACTCCGACCTCGAGGGCGTGTGCCTCGAGCGCGACGTCATGCGGGAGAAGGGCCGGCTGGAATCACGCTTCGCCGAGCTGGTCTACGACGGCCTGTGGCACTCGCCGCTGCGCCGGGCGCTCGACGCCTTCATGGTCGACACGCAGGAGCACGTGACCGGCGAGGTCCGCCTCGCCCTCGACGCCGGCCGCTGTTCCGTGTCGGGTCGCCGGGCCCCGAAGGGCCTGTACGACCACGGCCTCGCCACCTACGACGCC
>JAUZEY010000185.1 GCA_030838785.1 Actinomycetota bacterium
CGAGGACGCCGCCGCCACCACGGTCTCCGCCATGGTCGAAGTGATTCGGGGCACCACCCCCGCCTCCGGACCACTCCGGAGGAGATCGATGACGGGCCGGCTCCTCGCCGGGAAGGCCATCGCGGCCATGGCCACCGTTGCGCTCACGGCCACCGGCGCCGCCGCCGCCACCGGCACGCTGCCCGGGCCCGTACAGGGCGCCGTAGCGGGCGCCGTCAGCCACATCGGCCTGAATCTCCCCGACGATCACGGCACCAACGCCACGAACCACAACGGCAACGGCGGTACGACGCCGTCGACGGGCAAGTCCTCGGGCCACGGCGTCGACGACCCCGCCGGCCAGGAGGTGGGCCACGGCCAAGGCGCCGGCCAGGGTGTCGACGCCCCGGCCGTCCACGAGGACAACGGTGCCACCACCGGCACGGCCGCCGGCGCCAGCAACGACAACGCGGGACCGGGCAACAACAGCGGCCAGGGGAACACCACCCCCGGCGCCAACGGCGCCTCGCCCAACAGCGGCCCGGGCAACAACAGCGGGAATGGCAATACCGACCCCGGTACGTCCACCAGCGGCTCCGGCACCGACGTTGCGGGCCACTCCGGTACCGACGACCACGGCGGCGGCGACACCGGTACGACGGTCACGACCTCTTCGCCGCCGACGACGGTCACCACGGCCGACGACCACGGCGGAAGCGGTTCCGGCGCGAGCAGCGGCAAGGGCAAGAGCGGCGGCTGAAATTCGGGGGCTTCACCTGCCTCCCCCGCCGGAAAGCTCCCCCCAGACGCGGATCGAGCCCGGGCCCTGTAACCGGGACCCGGGCTCGATTCGCGAGTTCGTCTAGCCCAGGCGCTCGATGATGGTGGCGTTGGCCATGCCGCCACCCTCGCACATCGTCTGGAGGCCGAAGCGGCCGCCGGTGCGCTCCAGCTCGTTGAGCAGCGTCGTCATCAGCTTGGCCCCCGAGCAGCCGAGCGGGTGGCCGAGGGCGATGGCACCGCCGTTGACGTTGACCTTGGCCATGTCGGGGTGGTGCTCCTTCTCCCAGGCCAGCACCACCGAGGCGAACGCCTCGTTGATCTCGACGAGGTCGATGTCGGAGAGCTGCATCTTGGCCCGCTCCAGCACCTTGTCGGTGGCCGGGATCGGGCCGGTCAGCATCATCACCGGGTCGACGCCGGCCAGGGCGAAGCTGTGGAACCGCGCCCTCGGCCGCAGGCCGAGCTCGTTGGCCTTCTCCTCGCTCATGATCAGCAGTGCCGCGGCACCGTCGCTGATCTGCGACGAGTTGCCGGCTGTGACCTTGCCGTCCGGCTTGAAAGCCGGCTTCAGCGTGGCCAGCTTCTCGACGTTGGAGTCGGGCCGCACTCCCTCGTCACGGTCGAACACGCCGCCGTCGGCGCCCGACACGGCGATGATCTCCTTCTCGAACCGGCCTTCCTCGGTGGCCCGGGCAGCCCGGAGGTGAGACTGGACGGAGTAGGCGTCGAGATCCTCGCGGGAGAGGTTCCACTTGTCGGCGATCAACTCGGCCGAGATCCCCTGGGGCACGAGGCCGCCGACGGGGGCGTAGCGGTCGTTGAGCTTGCTGCCGAAGGGCAGGCCGGGCCCGCTCATGACGGTGGCGCCCATCGGCACCCGGGTCATGACCTCGACGCCGGCCGCGATCACGATGTCGTGGACACCGGCCATCACGGCCTGAGCGGCGAAATGCGCCGCCTGCTGGGAGGATCCGCACTGCCGGTCGATGGTCGTGCCCACCACCGACTCGGGGAACCCGGCGGCCAGGGCGGTGTTGCGGCCGACGTTGAGGGCCTGCTCGCCCACCTGCATGACGCAACCCATGATCACGTCCTCGACGAGCGCGGGGTCGAGGTCGTTGCGGGTGACGAGGGCCTTGAGGGTCTCGGCGGCGAGGTCAACCGGGTGCCAGTCCTTCAACTGGCCGTTCCGGCGGCCGGTGGCCGTCCGGACGGCGTCGACGATGACGGCGGTCGGCATGTGGCTCTCCTATCTAGACCGATCGGTCAATTTCTTCATCGTAGGTATCCGCCTTCTTCCAACACGAAACTCCCCCCGAGACCTTCCCGGCCCGGGGCGAAGCCCCGCCGACGAAGCCCGAGCGAAGCGAGGAACCGCTTCGTCGGAACAAAGAGAACGGGCGCCGAAGGCGCCGCCAACCCCTACTTCTTGGCTGCCTCGAAGTAGGGGTTCTCCCCGCTGGCGTGGTCGGTCACGTCGACCACCCGGGTGATCTCGGGCACCTGCTCCTTGATCACGACCTCGATCCCCTGGCTCAGCGTGACGCTGGCCATGCCGCAGCCCTGGCAGCCGCCCGACAGCCGGAGGAAGGCGGTGTTCTCCTCCACGGCGACGAGTTCGGCGCGCCCGCCGTGGGCGGCGATGCTGGGATTGATCTGGGCGTCGAGGACCTGGAGCACCCGTTGCGCCACATCGCCGGTCAGGTCGGCGGGTGGACGGGCGACGCCGGCCGCACCGACCGCCGGGCTCGGGCTGTTGGGGTTGTCGAGGACCAGTCCGCCCTCGGTCGGGTCGCCGGCGACGTCGAGCGTCGCCCCCCGGACCTTGTCGATCGAAAAGGCGGGGATCACGATCGACAGGTCGTCGTGGCGCTGCACGACGTCGGACGGCCCGGCGTAGTCGATCGGCTGGAAGTACATGTCGTACTTGTACTTCCCGTTGGCCACACCGGCGATCTCGAGCCACAGCGCCAGCTTCTCGGGCTCGTTCTCGTTGGCCCGGACCCGCAGGACCTTCTGCCGGGCGACGTCCGTAACCGTGAGAACCAGCTCCGGAACGCCTTCTTGGGATACGGGTGCCTCGGACATCGCTCGCTCACCCAACCTCGTGGCCTCTCCGGGGCGGGAGCCGATCGCTCCCTGATCGAGCCCGAGACCTGGACCCGTCATGATACCGGGCGTGGCACGCGTCCTGCTCCTGCTCCCCACCGGTACCTACAAGGCGCCCGACTTCCTCGAGGCGGCCCGCCGGCTCGACGTCGACGTGGTCGTGGCCTCGGAGACCGCCCAGACCCTGGCCGGCGCCATGGGCGATCGGGCCCTCGTCGTCGACCTCGCCGACCCGGAGGCCTCGGCGGCGGCCATCAGCGCCCTCGCCGCCCGCCACCCCCTCGACGCCGTGGTCGGGGTCGACGACCAGGGCGTGATGATCGCCGCCCTCGCCGGGAAGCATCTCGGTCTCCCCGCCAACCCACCGGAAGCGGTCGCCCGAACGAGAAACAAGGCGGCGATGCGAGCCGCGCTCGCCGAAGCGGACGGCTCCCGCCACCCCGGGCCCCCCGCCACCGGCACGAGCGATGCCGCGGGGATCCTCCGCCAACCCGCCTTTCGGGTCGTGAGCCGGGGCGGCGATGTCGTGGCGGCCGCCGAGGCGATCGGGTGGCCGGTCGTGGTGAAGCCGGTCTCCCTTTCGGCCAGCCGGGGTGTGATCCGGGCCGACGACCCGGCCGCCGCCGAGGCGGCCGCCGCCCGGGTGTGGGCGATCCTCGACGAGGATTGCCACCCGGACGACGAGCCGATCCTGGTCGAGGCCTACGTGCCGGGCGAGGAGGTGGCGGTCGAAGGGCTGCTGCGGGAGGGCCGGCTCGAGGTGCTGGCCGTCTTCGACAAGCCCGACCCTCTGACCGGGCCGTATTTCGAGGAGACGATCTACGTCACACCCTCCCGCCTGCCGGAGCCGGTCCAGGCCGAGATCGCCCGGTCGGTGGCCGGGGCGGCTCGGGCCATCGGGCTGACCGAGGGGCCCGTCCACGCCGAGCTGCGGATCGATCCCGAGGGCCGGCCCTGGATCCTGGAGCTGGCCGCCCGCACGATCGGCGGCCTGTGCGCCCGGACCCTGCGCTTCGCCGCCGGCGTCACCCTGGAAGAGCTGGTCCTCCGCCACGCCCTCAGCCTGCCGCTCGACGCCCGCCGGGAGACCATGGCCGCCGGCGTGATGATGCTCCCGATCGCCAGCCCCGGCCGCCTGGTCGCCGTCCACGGCCAGGACGAGGCCCGGGCCGTCCCCGGGATCACCGCCCTGGACCTGTCGATCCCTCCCGGCGGCGAGGTCCGCCCGCTCCCCGAAGGCGACCGCTACCTGGGCTTTCTGTTCGCCCGGGCCCCCACCCCGGCGGCGGTGGAAGAGGCCCTGCGCAGCGCCCACTCCCACCTGGAGGTGGAGATCGTCCCCGCCACTGCCTGACCTGCGCTGACCGTCCGACTACCCACCGCCCACCGCAACCGGTTGGGGGGCAGGTGGTGCCGCCGGGAGGGCCCGGTAGGCTCGTCGGCATGCGGGTGCTGCTGGTCTCGACCTATG
>JAUZEY010000197.1 GCA_030838785.1 Actinomycetota bacterium
TGCAGGCCGTCCCGGAGGACCGCAGGGCGGAGGTGGTCGCCGCCTTCCTGGCCGGCGGCAGAACGGTCGCCCAGGTCGCCGACGAGCACAACCTGACCGAGCCGACGTTGCGGGAGTGGATCCGGCAGGCCTCGGACGAGGTCGCCGCCGGAGGGACGGCCGGTCCGGGAGCGCATTCGAGGCCCCAGAGTTGGGCCCAGCGGGGCGCCGACTCGGCCCAGTACCAGGCCGAAGCGGTAGCCCTGTTCCGGACCGGCGGGAAGACGATGGCCGAAATCGCCCATCGGCTGAACCTGAGCGAGTCAACGGTCCGGGAGTGGCTCTGGCACGCGCCCGACGTCGCCCCCGGCCGGTCCCCGGTCCGTGACTGGGCGGGCGAAGCTCGGAGTGACTTCGATGGCATCCCCTTCGAAGCGGAGGTCGTCGAGCCCGGGATCGAACGAGAGGGAGCCGCGGCGGTGTTCGCCGAGGAGTCGGCGGTGGCGGAGACGGCGACTCAGGCCGAGTCGGCGTCGGTCGAAGCCGCCGAGCTGGTGGCGCGGGCTGAGGCCAAGGCCGCCCGGGCGGCGAACGCCAAGGCGCGGGCTGAGGCCAAGGCGGCCAGTGCCGTGGGTCGGGCGGAATCGGTGGCGACCGAGGCCGAGGTAGCAGCTCGGGCGGAGATCGCGGCGGCCTACGTCGCGGCCGTCGAAGCCATGCTGCGCGCCGAAGTGACGGCCGACGAGAGGGTGGCCCAGGCCGAAGCCGCGGTGGCCCAGGCGAAGGCCGAGGCCGACGCCGCGGTGGCCCAGGCAAATGCTAGGGCTGACGCCGCCGTGGCCCAGGCGAAGGCGGAGGCTGGCGCCGAGGTGGCCCAGGTCAAGGTGGAGGCCGACGCCGCGAGGGCGATGGCCCAGGCGAAGGCGGAGGCCGAAGCCGAGGTGGCGAAAGCGAAGGCCGACGCCGCGGTGGCCCAGGCCGAGGCTGGGGCGAGAGCGGAGGCCGAGGCCGCGGCCCGGGCCGAGATCGCCGCGGCCTATGCGGCGGCGGTGGAGGCGGTGGTCCGGAGCGAGGTAACGGCTGGAGAAGCTGTGGCCCGTACCGAAGCCGCCGCCGCCGAAGCGCTGGCGCTGGGGCTGGCGCATGCGGCGAGGCCCGACGCGCTCGAGCGGCCGTTCATGGTCATCGCGACCCAGCCCGATGCGGCTCCGCCGGACGCCGCCGTCCAGTCCGAAATGGTCCCGGCCGGGGCGGCAGTTCGGGTCGCCGTGCCTTCGGCGGAAGGGCCGGCGGTGGTTCAGGCCGAGGTTGCGGCCCGGGTCGAGACGGAGGCATCGGCTCCAACGGAGGCCGAAGCCGAGGCTGCGGCTCGGGCGGAGATCGCGCTGATGGTGGCGCGCCTGGTCCCGGTCGAAGTGTGGGTCCAGATGGTTGGTCGCACGGTGGCGGAGGCTCGGGACGCCGTCCTGGAGCAGCTGGGCGTCGACGAGGCGGAAGCCGAGATCGAAGTCGTCTCCAAAGGGTCGCGCCTGCTCCCGGGCCGGGCCCGTGTCCGAGCCCGTCTCCGTCTCGCGGACGCTTGCCGCACATGACCGTATTGACCACGGTTCACACCGACGCGGCGTTCGGATAAGTCGCCCCACCTCCCGGCGTTGTCCGAGGTCCCCCGGTGCGCTGTGGCCGTGCCCCCTACGATGGCGCGGTATGGACCTGAAGACGCCGGCAGGGCACGGTCCGACCGAGGGGCCGGAGTCGAAGGCGCAGCCCACGGCGCATGGCCGGCGCCTGGTGCTGATGGGTCAGGGGTATGTGGGCCTCCCGGTGGCCATGCAGGCGGTCGCCCGGGGCTACTCCGTGGTCGGCTTCGACCCCGACGAGGCCCGGGTGAAGCGGCTCAACGCCGGAGAGTCCTACGTGGAGGACATCACCGACGCAGTCCTGCAGCAGGCGCTCGCCAGTGGCCGGTACCGGGCGACGACCCAGGAGCGGGACTGCGCCGGCTTCGACGTGGCGGTCATCACCGTGCCCACCCCGCTGCGGGAGGGCGTGCCCGATCTGAGCTACATCGAGGCGTCGGCCCGCACGCTCGGCCGGTACCTGCGGCCGGGCGCCACGGTCGTGCTCGAGTCGACCACCTACCCGGGCACCACCGAGGAACTCGTCAAGCCCGTCCTCGAGGAGATGTCCGGTCTCGTCGGCGGGCCCGACTTCCACCTCGGCTACAGCCCGGAGCGCATCGATCCCGGCAATCCCAAGTGGGGGTTCGTGAACACCCCGAAGGTCGTCTCCGGCATCGACGAGGCGTCCCTGGCCGCCGTCGACGGGTTCTACGCCTCGCTGGTGGACCGCACCGTGGCCGTAGCCGGCCCGAAGGAGGCGGAGCTCACCAAACTGCTGGAGAACACGTTCCGGCACGTCAACGTGGCTCTGGTGAACGAGCTGGCCATGTTCGCCGGCGATCTCGGGATCGACGTGTGGTCGGCCATCGACGCCGCCACCACCAAGCCGTTCGGCTACATGCGTTTCACCCCCGGGCCGGGGGTGGGGGGCCACTGCCTGCCCATCGACCCGTCGTACCTGTCGTGGCGGGTCCGCCGTTCGCTCGGCCACACGTTCCGGTTCGTGGAGCTGGCCAACGACGTGAACGACCA
The DNA here is from genome assembly GCA_030838785.1 of Actinomycetota bacterium. Lineage (GTDB taxonomy): Bacteria > Actinomycetota > Acidimicrobiia > IMCC26256 > BP-133 > BP-133. Next base: position 2,631 of record JAUZEY010000197.1, read on the forward strand.
CATGCCCGACTACGTGGTGCGCCGCCTCACGTACGGGCTCAACCGGCGCCGCAAGCCCGTCAACGGCAGCCGCGTCCTGCTCCTCGGCCTGGCCTACAAGCGCAACACCAGCGATTCCCGGGAGTCGCCGTCGCTGGTGGTGGCCGAGCGCCTCCTCAGCCTCGGCGCCGTGGTCCGGGCCGTCGACACGCACGTCGCCCTCGGGGTGCTGCCCGAGGGCATCGAGCTGGTCTCGCTCACCGCCGAGGAGCTCCGGGCCGCCGACGCCGTCGTCATGCTCACCGACCACGACGACTTCGACCTCGACCTCGTCGTCGCCCACGCTCCCTACGTCCTCGACACCCGTCGGGTCCTGCCGCCGGCGGACCACGTCGAGTGCCTCTGAACTCGAGCCGAAGGGCGCCGGCACCGGCGAGGTGACGTGACTCGTCTGCTCCACGTCACCACCACCGACATCAGCCTCGAGCTGCTCCTCGGGCCCCAGCTGCGGGCCTTTCGCGACGCCGGCTACGAAGTGCACACGGCGTCGGCCGCCGGGCCGTTCGTGGCCGGCCTGACCGCGGTCGGGATCGCCCACCACCCCCTCCGCCACACCACCCGGGCCTTCGCCCTGGGCCACGACGCCGCTGCCCCCGCCGAGCTGTACCGGCTCTTCCGCCGGCTGCGGCCCGACATCGTGCACACCCACAACCCCAAGCCCGGTGTCTACGGCCGGATGGCGGCCCGGGCCGCCCGGGTGCCCCTGGTGGTGAACACCCAGCACGGCCTCTACGCCCAGCCG
>JAUZEY010000206.1 GCA_030838785.1 Actinomycetota bacterium
GGTCCAGCCCCTCGGGCGGCTCGGCGCCGCCGGTGACCAGCTTGGCGCCTTCGGCGATGCCGGTCTCGATGTAGCCCCGCACCCGGTCGCGCTGGACGTCGGAGATCAGCGGCCCGAGGTTGGTGCCCTCGGCCAGCGGGTCGCCGACCCGGTACCGCTCGGCCCGGGCGGCGGCGATCCGCTCGGCGTCGGCGAGGCGGTCGCGGGGCACGAGCATGCGGGTCAGCGCGGTGCAGGTCTGGCCGGAGTTGAGGTAGCAGTTGGTGACGCCGGCGGCGACAGCCTTCTCCAGGTCGGCGTCGGGCAGGATCACGTTGGCCGACTTGCCCCCCAGCTCCAGCGCCACCTTCTTCACCGAGGCGGCGGCCAGCTCCGCCACCCGCTTCCCGGCCCGGGTGGAGCCGGTGAAGCTCACCATGTCGACGTCGGGGTGGGCGGCGATCGCCTCGCCCACCACCGGGCCGACGCCGGACACGAGGTTGAACACCCCCGGCGGGAGGCCGGCGTCGTCGATGACCTCGGCCAGCACGAAGGCATTCAGCGGCGCGACCTCGGACGGCGTGAGCACCACGGTGCAGCCGGCGGCCAGGGCCGGGGCGACCTTGGCCACGATCTGGTTGAGGGGGTAGTTCCAGGGGGTGATGGCGCCGACGACGCCGATCGGCTCCTTCACCACCAGGCTGTGGCCGACCTGCTCCTCGAAGGCGAAATCCCTGAGCACCTGGGCGTAGTTCCCGACCTGGGCGGTGGGCAGGCCGACCTGGATCATGGCCGACAGCTTGAGCGGCATGCCGACCTCGGTGGCGATGAGCTCGGCCAGCTCCGCCTGGCGGGCGGCCAGCCCGTCCTGGATGCGCTGGAGGTGCTTGGCCCGCTCCTCGGGGGCGGTGGCCGACCAGGCGGGGAAGGCGGCCCTGGCCGCGGCGACGGCCCGGTCGACGTCGGCGGCGACGCCGTCGGGGATCCGGCCGACGACCTCCTCGGTGGCGGCGCCGTAGACGTCGATCGTCCCTGTGCCGCCGGAGGGAACCCACGATCCGTCGATGTAGATGGCGTCGCGCTCGATCATCGGCCTCTCCTTCGCTTCTCCGGACGGCCTGCCTTCTCGGGACGGACAGGACTCGGTCCTACAGTGTTGCCGATGAATGACCGCTTCCTCCGAGCGTGCCGGCGCGAGCCCGTCGACTGCACCCCGGTGTGGTTCATGCGCCAGGCCGGCCGGTACCTGCCCGAGTACCAGGAGGTGCGGACCGGGCACGGCATCCTCGAGGTGTGCAAGACGCCGGGGCTGGCGGTGGAGGTGACGCTGCAGCCCGTCCGGCGCTTCGAGGTCGACGCCGCCATCATCTTCGCCGACATCCTCCTGCCGCTGGAGCCGATGGGGCTGTCGCTGGAGTTCGCCGCCGGGGAGGGACCGGTGATCGCCAACCCGATCCGGACCGCCGCCGACGTGGCGGCGTTGAAACCGGTGCGGCCGCAGGACGATCTCGGCTTCGTGCTGGAGTCGATCGGCCAGGCCCGCTCGGCGCTGGCCGGGCAGGTACCGCTCATCGGCTTCGCCGGCGCTCCGTTCACCTTGGCCAGCTACGCCATCGAGGGCGGCTCGTCCCGCAACTACGTGGAGACGAAACGGCTGATGTACGGCGACCCCGAGACCTGGCACAGCCTCATGGGCCGCCTGGCCGACACCGTGGCCGCCTTCCTGGCCGCCCAGGTGGCGGCCGGCGCCCAGGCCGTGCAGCTGTTCGACTCCTGGGTCGGTGCCCTCTCGCCCGACGACTACGCCGAGTACGCCTATCCCTACACTCAGCGGATCTTCGCCGCCCTGGCCGACTGCGGGGTGCCCCGCATCCACTTCGGGACGGGCGCCACCACGCTGCTGCCGTTGATGGCCAACGCCGGCTGCGACGTCGTCGGGCTCGACTGGCGGGTCCACCTCGACGAGGGCTGGACCCACGCCGGCCACGACAAGGCCGTCCAGGGCAACCTCGACCCGGTGGTGCTCTTCGCCCCCGACCACGAGATCGAACGGCGGGTGCTCGACATCGTGAAGCGGGCCGACGGGCGGCCCGGCCACATCTTCAACCTCGGGCACGGGATCCTGCCCGCCACGCCGCCCGAAGCGGTCGGGTTCGTGACCGATCTGGTCCACCGGGCCACCAGGCGGGACGGGTGAGCGACTCCGGCCCGGCCGGAGGAGCCGGGCCCAGGGTGGCCGTCTTCCTCATGGCGCTCGGGGGGCCGGACTCCCTCGACAACGTCGAGCCGTACCTCCTCGACCTGCGGGGCGGGCGGGCGACGCCGCCCGAGTTGGTGGAGGAGATCCGGGAACGGTACCGGGCCACCGGAGGCCGTTCGCCCGTCCTCGACATCACCCGGGAGCTGGCCGCCAAGCTCGAGGCCCGCCGACCGGTGAAGGTCTTCGTCGGGCTGCGGCACTGGCACCCGTTCATCGCCGAGGCCTGGGCCGAGGTCATCGAGTACGCCCCGGAGCGGGTGGTGGGGATCTGCCTGGCGCCGCAGTACTCGGCGATGACCGTCGGGAAGTACGTGGAGATGCTGGCCGACGCCCGGACCGAGGTTGGCGGCGGCGAGCTGCCGTTGTCGACGGTGCGGTCGTGGGCCACCCACCCCGGCCTCGTGGCGGCGCTGGCGGAGCGGATCGACCAGGCGCTGCGCCGATTCCCGGAAGGGGAGCGGGCCGCCGTGCCGGTGCTGTTCACCGCCCACAGCCTCCCGGAGCGGATCCTGCGCGACGGTGACGCGTACCCCGACGAGGTCCGGGCCACGATGGAGGCGGTCATCGTCCGGCTGCCGGCCGGCCAGCCGACCGCCTTCGCCTTCCAGAGCCAGGGCCGTTCGCCCGAGCCGTGGCTCGGCCCGGAGGTGGAGCCGACCCTCGACCGCCTCGCCGCCGGCGGCGTGCCGGGAGTGGTCATCGCCCCCATCGGGTTCCTGTCCGACCACGTCGAGACCCTCTACGACATCGACATCGAGTTCCGGGCCCGGGCCGACAAGCTCGGCCTGCGACTGGAGCGCATGGCGATGCTCAACGCCTCCGACGCCCTGGCCGACACGCTGGCGGCTCTGGTCGACGAACAGCTGTCGGGGTGAAGCCCGCCGGCCCGGTCGTGGTGGTGGGCGGCGGGATCGCCGGTCTGACCGCGGCGCTGGAACTGGCGGAGCGGGGTGCCGCCGTCACCCTGGTCGAGGCCGGCGGCTGCTTCGGGGGCAAGATCGCCACCTCCCGGGTCGACGGCCTGGTGGTCGAGGCCGGCGCCGACTCGTTCCTGTCCAGCAAACCGGCGGGACTGGCGCTGTGCGAGCGGCTGGGGATCACCGACCGGCTGGTGAACTCGCGGGCCGAGGACCGGCGCACGTTCGTGTGGTCGCGGGGCCGGTTGCGGGAGTTGCCCGAGGGTCTCGTGTTCGGGTCGCCGGCCCGGGCCTGGTCGCTGCTCCGCTCCGGCCTGCTGTCGCCCGTCGGCGCAGTTCGGCTGGTGGGCGACTTGGCGGTGCCCCGGCGCCGGTCCGGTTCCGAGGACGGGCGGGGCGGCCCCGCCCCGGCGGAGGAGTCGGTGGCCGGGTTCTTCACCCGCCGCCTCGGCGGCGAGGCCTACGCCCGGGTCGTGGAGCCGCTCCTGGCCGGCATCCACGCCGGTGACGCCACCCGGCTGAGCCTGCCGGCCACCTTCCCCCGCTTCGTCGACATGGAGCGCGACCACGGCGGCCTGGTCCGGGCCACCCTGGCCGGCCGAATCCCGCACCCCTGGCGTCGTGTTACGGCGCTGCGCCGCCGCGGCCAGACCGGCGTTCCTTTTCCGCTGCATTCCGGTAAACGAACGCCGGTTGCCGGGGCGGCCGCGCCGGTCGGAGCGGGGCCGGGCGGGCGGACGCCGTTCGTGTCGTTCGAGACCGGGATGGCGGAGTTCATCGAGGCGCTCGGGGCGAGGCTCGGGGCGCTCGGGGTCGACCTGCGCACCGGGCAGCCGGTGGAAGCGATCCGGGCGGTCGGAGGCGGCTACGAGGTCGTGCTCGGCGACGGCGAGGCGCTGCCGGCGGCGGCGGTCGTCGTGGCCACTCCGGCCCCGGTGACGGCCCGGCTGGTGCGCGGGCTGTGCCCGGCGGCGGCCGGCCTTCTGGAGGGCATCGAGCACGCGTCGACGGCCACGGTCTCGCTGGCCTACCGCGCCGAGGACGTCGGCACGCCTCCGGCGGGGTACGGCTTCGTCGTGCCCCGGGCCGAGGGTCGGCACCTCCTGGCCGGCACGTGGGGGTCGAACAAGTGGCCGGGGCGGGCCCCCGCCGGGGAGGTGCTCCTGCGGGGTTACGTCGGCGGCGTGGGCCGGGAGGCGGTGCTCGAGGCGGACGACGACGGGCTCGTCCACCTGGTCCGGGCCGAACTGGGCGCACTGGCCGGGATCCGGGGCACGCCCGTCCACAGCGAGGTCCACCGCTATCCGGACGGGATGCCCCAGTACGACGTCGGTCACCTCGGCCGGGTGGAGCGGATCCGCGGCGCCCTGGCCGCCTGCCCGGGGCTGGCCGTGACCGGCGCCGCCTACGGGGGTGTCGGGATCCCGGACTGCATCGCCGACGCCCTCGCCACCGCCGGCCAGGTCCTGAGGAGCATCGACCGGGTCTGAGGTCGGCGACGGCGGCGGACGGCGAACGGGCCCGACGGGCAGGGACTCGGGAGAAGGCGGGCAAGGCGCCGCAGCTGGTCGTCACCAGCGGCGCAGCCGTGGTGGGGCCGTGGTGGGGACGGCCGTGAAGCGGATTTAGAGGATCTTGGAGAGGAAGGCCCGGGTGCGGGGCTCCTGGGGTTCGGCGAACATCTGGCGGGGCGGGCCCTCCTCCACCACCACGCCGTCGTCCATGAACACGAGGTGGTGGCCGACCTCGCGGGCGAAGCCCATCTCGTGGGTGACGACGATCATCGTCATCCCGTCGGCGGCCAGGCCCCGCATCACGGCCAGCACCTCGCCCACCAGCTCGGGGTCGAGGGCGCTGGTCGGCTCGTCGAACAGCATCAGCTTGGGTTCCAGGGCCAGCGCCCGGGCGATGGCCACCCGCTGCTGCTGGCCGCCCGACAGCTCGGCCGGATAGCAGTCGATCTTGTCGGCCAGGCCGACCCGCTCCAGGAGCCGGCGGGCGTCGGTCTCGGCCCGGCTCGAAGGGATGCGCTTCACCCGCACCGGCGCCTCGGTGACGTTCCCGAGCGCGGTCATGTGGGGGAACAGGTTGAAGCGCTGGAACACCATGCCGATCGCCGCCCGGCGGCGGGCTACCTCCCGTTCCCGCAGCTCGTAGATCCGATCGCCGTCCTGGCGGTAGCCGACCAGTTCGCCGTCGACCCACAACCGCCCGGCGGTGATCTGCTCCAGGTGGTTGATGCAGCGCAGGAACGTCGACTTGCCCGACCCGGACGGGCCGATGACGACCGTCACCTCGCCCGGCGCCACGGTCAGCTCGACGCCCCGCAGCGCCTCGACGCGGCCGAAGCGCTTGTGCACCCGCTCGGCCCGGACCATCGCCGTCGCCGTCACCGGCCCATCAGTCATCGACGCAGCCCCCGGCCGTAGCGGCGCTCCAGGGCGTACTGGCCGGCGCTGGCCACGGTGGTGAGGGCCAGGTACCAGAGGCTGGCCACCACCAGCAGCGGTACGACGTCGAGGTTGGTGGAGTAGATGTCCGACGAGCGGCGCAGCAGCTCCCCGTAGGTGATGGCCGACGCCAGCGAGGTCGTCTTCAGCATGGAGATGAATTCGTTGCCGGTCGGCGGCACGATCACGCGCATGGCCTGGGGCAGCACGATGCGGCGCATCGTGAGCAGCGGCGTCATGCCAAGGGCCTGGGCCGCTTCCACCTGGCCCTCGTCGACCGAGAGGATCCCGGCCCGCACGATCTCGGCCATGTAGGCGCCCTCGTTGAGGGCCAGGCCGAGGAAGGCGGCCATGAACGGCGTCATGAAGTCCACCGTCCGGGCCGAGTAGAGCGTGAGGTGGGTGAAGGGGATGCCGATCGTGATGCGCTTCCAGACCGAGGGCACGCCGTTGTACCAGAAGAACAGCTGCACGAGGACGGGCGTCCCCCGGAAGAACCAGATGTAGGCGCCGGAGAGCCACGACGCCACCACGTTCTTCGACAGGCGCAGCACGGCGAAGACGACGCCGAGGACGATGCCGGCCGTCTGGGCCGCCACGGCCAGCACCACTGTCGCCCGTAGGCCCTCGAGGATGAGGCGGCTGAACTGGTAGTGGCGGACCTGGGCGCCGTCGACGAACCCCGACCGGACGGCCGACCACCCGAGCCAGCCCAGCGCGGCCGCGATCGCCGCTGCGCTCACCCATCGGCCCCAGTGCCGGACGGGGATGGCCCGGATGGCGTCGCCAGAAGAGGTAGGGCCAGCGCCCGACGCCCGGGTGGGCATCAGGACCCGCCGTTGACCGTGGCGGTCTTGAGGGCGCCGGCGGAGACGTTCCACCGGGCGAGGATCTTGTCGTACGTGCCGTCCTTGATGATCGCCGTGAGGGCGGCCTGGAGGCTGTCGCGCAGGGCGCGGTTGTTGCTGGGAACTGCGATTCCGTAGGACCCGACGGCGCCGACCTGCCCGCCGACGACCTCGAAGTCGGCCCCGCCGCCGGAGGTGGCGGCGTTGTAGGCGGCGACGGGGAAGTCTTCGAGGTCGGCCACCGCCCGGCCGTTCTTCACCTGCTGGAGGGAGTCGGTGTCCTTCTCGAAACGCAGCACGCTGAGGGCCTTGCCGACCGAGCGGCACTTCGCCTCCTGCGGCGTGAGGATGTCGGTGTCCTGAGTGGTGCCCTTCTGGACGGAGACCGTGGCGCCGCACAGGTCGTCGGGCGTCTTGATGCCCTTGGGGTTCCCCTTCTGGACCAGGATCGAGCTCCCGGCCCGGAAGTAGTCGATGAAGTCGACGCCCTTGCCCCGCCGCTCGGCGGTGTCGTTCATGGACGACATCACGACGTCGAACCGGCCGGCCTTGAGCGCACCGATGATCCCGGCGAAGTCGGTGTCGTCGATGAACGTCACCGAGGCGCCGAGCTTCTTCCCCAGCGCCTGGGCCAGGTCGTAGTCGAGCCCCTGCGCCTGCTTGCTGTTCTCCTTGTAGAACTCGATCGGGGCGTACTCGATGTCGGACCCGACCCGGAGCACCTTCGAGCCCGAGCCTGTGCTGCAGGCCGGCGCCAGGAGGGACCCGCAGAAGATCGCGATCCCGGCGCCGATCACGCTGAACCTGACCCGGGCCCCTTGTGCCATAAGGGGACCCTAGCCCGCCGCCCGGCGACCGCGGAGGCACTACAGGGCGTCGTGGCCCATCTCGCCGGTGCGGACCCGGATCACCTCCTCCACCGGGCTGACCCACACCTTGCCGTCGCCGATCGACTGGGTGCGGGCGGCCGTCACGATGGTGTCGGCCACCCGCTTGGCGTCGTCGTCCTCGGTCACGATGTCGATCCGGACCTTGGGCACGAAGTCGACCTTGTACTCCGTCCCCCGGTACACCTCGGTGTGGCCGCTCTGGCGGCCGAAGCCCTTCACCTCGGTGACCGTCATGCCGTGGATCGGCAGGGTCCGCAGCGCTTCCTTCACGTCGTCGAGCTTGAACGGCTTGATGACGGCGGTGACGAGCTTCATACCCCACCCCCGTCCTGGGTGAGAGCAGGTTCGGGCGTCGCCGGGGCGGCCGGCCCGTTGCTCGCCGCCGACGGCGCATGACCCGGGCTCATGGACGACTGGGCCAGGACGAAGTCGGGGTAGCAGACCGAGCCGAACTCGGCCATGTCGAGGCCTTCGAGTTCGACCTGGGGGCTGACCCGCAGCTTGATGAACTGCTTGGCCACCGTGAAGATCACGTACGTGATCCCGAAGGCCCAGATGAAGCCGAGGACGACGTGGGCGACCTGGGCCACGAACTGGCCGGGGTCGCCGTAGAAGAGGCCTTTCACCGTGCCGTTGACGCCGTTCCACTTGTCGCCGTAGGTCCCGTCGGCGAAGAGGCCGGTGGCCAGCACCCCCCAGGCGCCGTTGACGCCGTGGACGGAGATGGCTCCGCAGGGATCGTCGACGTGGGCGACGTGGTCGAAGAACCAGACGCCGAAACAGACGAGGAACCCGGCGACGATCCCGATCACGCACGCCGCCCACGGCGCCACGAAGGCGCAGGGGGCGGTGATGGCCACGCATCCGGCCAGCATGCCGTTGCAGGCCATGGAGATGTCGGGCTTCCCCCACTTCGAGTTGGTGTAAGCCATGGCGGCGATGAACCCGAAGCAGGCTGACAGCAGCGTATTGACCGCCACCACCGAGATCCGCAGGTCGGTGGCGCCGAAGGTCGAGCCGGGGTTGAAGCCCATCCAGCCGAAGAGCAGGATCATCGTCCCCAGCACGACGTAGCCGATGTTGTGGCCGGGGATGGCGTTCGGTGTCCCGTCCTTGTTGAATTTTCCGATCCGGGGGCCGAGGATCACGGCCAGGGCGAGCGCCGCCCAGCCGCCGGTGGCGTGCACCACCCCCGATCCGGCGAAGTCGACGGCGCCGTGGCCCCAGTGCATGCTCGACCCGAGGTGGGCCAGGAATCCGCCGCCCCACACCCAGTTCCCGTAGATCGGGTAGATGACGGCGCCCATGGCCAGTTCGGCCAGGATGAAGCCGGCGAACGAGATCCGCTCCGCGATGGCGCCGATGATGATGTAGCCGGCCGTCTCCATGAACACGACCTGGAACAGGAACATGGCCAGCACACCGACGTCGTAGGTGCCGTGGCTCTGGAGGAAGAACCCCCGCAGTCCGATGAGGCCGGCGTTGCCGTGGGGGAAGATCCCGTCCAGTCTCACGAGGCCGCCCAGGTTGGCCACCGGGGCGACGCCGCCGAAGTGGAAGGCGAAGCCACAGGCGTAATACGCGACGAAGGCGATGGCGAACGCGGCCACGTTCATCATCATCATGTGGCCGGCGTTCTTGGCCCGGGTGAGGCCGGTCACCAGCATGGCGAAGCCGACCTGCATGAACAGCACCAGGTAGCCGGTCATGAGCAGCCAGGTGAAGTTGATCGACACCCGGAGATGGCCGGCCTCGTTGGCCAGCTGGTTGATCCCGACCTGCGAGACCGGGACGTCCTTCACGGTGGCGTCGCCGCCACTGGCACCGACGAAGTCGGAGACGCCGCCGGTGTTGAGGCCGGCCGGGTCGGCGTGGTGGTGACCCATGAAGTTGCCGACCGCGATCATCACCAGGAAGGTGAAGAGACTGAGGACGAAGAGACGTTTCCCTCTGGACACAAGACCCCCCTGATCGTCGCCGCTGCCGGGGTCACCACACCGCCCGTCCGTGTCCGACCTGCGTCCGGTATGTGAATGCTTTGTTACAGAGCGCCCTAAACGGGCAGGTCATCGGGGTTATTTCACATTGCTGTCAGGAACGTGTCGGCGCTCCGGCAGGCGGTAGGATCGTCGACGGGGTGTGCCGGGAAGCCTGGTCGGCGGTTCGTGTCCGCGCCCTCGTCAGACCGGAGCCTCCGTGTCGCCGACCCAGAGTCCCAGCCAGATCCTCCTCGACGTGCTGGTGGTCGTCGTGGCGGCGAAGGCCGTCGCCGAGCTGGCCGAACGCTCGGGTCTCCCCGCCGTGGTGGGTGAGATCGCCGCCGGTCTCCTGGTGGGACCCTCCGTGCTGGGTCTGGTGGACGAGGGCCCGGTGCTGGCGGTGCTCGGGGAGCTCGGCATCGTCCTGCTGCTCCTCGACGTCGGGCTCCATCTGGACCCCGGGCAGCTGCGGGACGTCGGGCGACCGGCCGCGGCCATGGCGGTCGCCGGGACGGTGCTCACGCTCGGCGGGGGCTGGGTGGCGGCGCGATCGGCGGGCCAGCCGGCCGACACGGCGCTCTTCCTCGCCGCGGCGCTGACTGCCACCAGCATCGGTATCGCCGCCCGGGTGTTCGCCGACCTGCGCCGCCTCGACAGCGTGGAGGCCCGCACCGTTCTGGCCGCGGCCGTCGTCGACGACGTGCTCGGGCTCCTGACCCTCACCGTCGTCACCCGGCTGGTGGTCCACGGGTCGGTCTCGGCCGTCTCGGTGGCTTTCACCGTGGCGGTGGCCGTCGCCTACCTGGTCGTGTCCGGCGTCGCCGGTGTGCGCCTGGCCGCTCCGTTCTTCCGTGCCGTGGAGCGTCTGTCACGCTCGCCGGGAACGCCGCTGGCCCTCGCCCTGGCCTTCACCCTGGCCCTGGCGGTGCTGGCCGACAAAGCCCGGTTGGCCCCGCTCATCGGCGCTTTCGTCGCCGGCCTGGCGCTCAGCCGCACGGATCAGCGGGAGCAGGTCGCCCAGGACATCGTCCCCCTCGGTCACCTGCTCATCCCCGTTTTCTTCCTCCGGGTCGGTGTCGACGTCGACCTCGCGGCGGCGGCCCGGCCGGCCGCCCTCGGTCTCGCCGCCGTCCTCCTCGCCGCCGCGGTGGCAGGCAAGCTGGCCTGCGGGTTGTTCGCCGGCGGTCCGCCCGTCGACCGTCTCCTCCTCGGTCTGGGGATGCTGCCCCGGGGTGAGGTCGGCCTGGTCTTCGCCGGGATCGGCCTCCAACAAGGCATCCTCGACGCCGAGCGCTACGGCGCGCTCTTGCTGGCGATTCTCCTGACTGCGGTGGCGACGCCCGTCCTCCTCCGCCTCCGCCTGCGCCGGTCGACTCCTTGACGCGCTCACCGGCGCGCGGTCAGGCGACCGTCCGCAGCGGGAGCCGGTTTGCCGGGCTCCATTCCAAGAGCGCCCGGCTGCGGCGCATCAGGTAACGGTCGTGACCGGCCGGGACGGCTTCGAGACCGAGGACGGCGATGAGGTTGGAGAGCTTGGCCACCCAGGCCGCCAGGTGCGGTCGCGACCGCAGGTCGGGCGGCAGCGCAGCCAGGAGGACGGCTTCGGAGATCGGCGTGTCGAACCCGGAAGCGAGCGCCCGGCTCAGGGTGACGACACAGGGGGGAAGGTCGACGTGATGGCGGCCGAGCCGGAGGTGGCCGCCCGCGTCCACCACCGGCGGGCCGGCGTGGAGGCGACGGGTGGCGGCGCTGCGGCAGAGCCGGACCAGCCGGCGGTGGATCTCGGCCTCGGACACCGGCCGCACCACGGAGTCCTGGAGCAGCCCTCGAGGAGGAGGGGTCTTGCCGGGGGCCGCCAGCAGGAGCCGGGGGATGCCCACGGCGTCGAGACGCTCGAGGTGGCGACAGTCGCGAGGCCAGACCAGAACCGCGGCCCCGCTGTTGGCACCGAGGAAGCCGAGCATCTCGTTGAGCTCCGCGGGGCCGACCACCGGGCCGAACCAGGCGCTGGCGGGAATCGGATCAGTGTGGATGGCGACCGGTCGCCAATCCCTTTGACCAGCTGAACCGGCCATCGGTCTGCCTCCTGTGGCCCGGG